>CAZOZD010000072.1:4193-9556 GCA_964584195.1 uncultured Burkholderiales bacterium | reverse complement strand
GGCGTTCGGCACCAGTGCGCCGGAACTGGCGGTTTCGGTACAGGCGGCCTGGAACGGACGGGTCGACATCGGTCTGGGCAACGTGGTGGGCAGCAACATCGCCAACATCCTGCTCATCCTGGGCGTCTCGGCCCTCATCACGCCGCTCGTCGTGCACCAGCAGCTGGTGCGGCAGGAAGTGCCGCTGATGATCGGCCTGTCCCTGCTGGCCTGGGGCCTGGCCCTGGATGGCGGCATCAGCCGGGGCGAAGGCATCCTGCTGGTGACGATCCTGGTTGTGTACACGGTATTCCTCATCCGTCAGAGCCGGCGCGAGACCGCGGCCGACATCCGGGAAGAGTACGACGAGGCCGTTTCCGGCGAAGGCTGGCCGATCGAGCGCCATGCCTGGGGACAGGTCACCCTGGTGCTGGGCGGCATCGCGCTGCTGGTGCTGGGATCGACCTTGCTGGTGGAGGCGGCGGTCATCCTCGCTCGCTGGGCCGGTCTGAGCGAACTGGTGGTCGGCCTCACCGTGGTGGCGATCGGCACCTCGCTGCCGGAGATCGCCACCTCCATCCTGGCAGCGATCCGTGGCCAGCGCGACATCGCGGTCGGCAACGTGGTCGGCAGCAACATATTCAACATCCTGGCGGTGCTGGGCGTGGCCGCCAGCGTGGCACCCGCCGACCTCGCGGTCTCTCCAGCCATGCTCGCGTTCGACCTGCCGGTGATGGTGGCGGTAGCGGTGGCCTGCCTGCCCATATTCTTCACCGGCTACCTGATCGCGCGCTGGGAAGGCGCCCTGTTCCTCGCCGATTACATCGCCTACACAACCTATCTGCTGCTCGACGCCAACGGTCATGCCGCAGCCGGAGACTTCGGTCAGGTGATGACCCTGTTCGTGCTGCCACTGACCGCGATCACCCTCATCATCCTTGCCGCACGCGCCTGGCGCGCCCAGCGCACCCCCCTCAACGCAACAGACGGCGGCGAGTGAACCGTATCGCCAGGGCAAAGCCGGCACCGCCATACGCCAGCAGAACCAGAGCATTGAGCAGCGGCGCGTCCGGCATGCGGCCAAGCACCAGCGGGCGGGCAAGCTCGATGGCATGGCTGAGCGGCAGCAGCGACGCCCCGGCCGCCAGCCAGCCGGGCAGTGCATCGGGCGGATAGAACACGCCTGAAAGCAGGACCATGGGGGTTAGCGCCAGAGTGAACCAGTACATGAAGAAATCATAGTTCGGCGCCAGGGCGTTGATCATCAGCCCCAGGCCGGCGAAACACAGGCCGGTGAGCACGATCACCGGCAAAAGCCACAGGCTGAGGGCGAAGTCTGCATGAAGACCCAGCCCCCAGATCACCGCCAGGATGGCCAGCCCCGACAGCAGGCTCTTGCTGGTGGCCCACAGCCATTCGCCCAGCAAGACATCGGTCAGCGTCAGCGGCGTATTGAGGATCGCCTCCCAGGTCTTCTGTACATGCATGCGCGAAAAGGCCGAGTACAGGGTCTCGAAGCTGGCGCTGTTCATGACGCTGTAGGCAAGCGTCCCGGCGGCGAGAAAGGTGAGGTAGGGCACACCGTCGACACTGCCGAGCAGATGGCCGAGACCATAGCCCAGGCCCAGCATGTAGAGCAGCGGATCAGCCAGGTTGCCAAGAATGAGGGCGCGGCGAGCTTCCTCCAGACCAGGAAGTTGCGTTGCCAGACGGGAAGCCAGCGCAGTGCAATGGGGAAGCGCATGGGGCGGATGATACCCTGCGCCGTTCCACCACGCTCGCGGGGCTTCATGGTACTGTTCAGCATCGTCAGTCAGTCCGGTACCGCATGAATAACGAGGAGGATGTCAGTCGTTTCCGGGTTCGTCATGGCCCGGAGATTGAACGGGTGTTGCATGCCGTCCGGGCGGGCAAGTCGCTCGTCACCCTGGAGCGAGGGGATGGCAAGGAGTTTCTGGTCACCACCTTGGTCGGCATCGACGGCAGCCGCCGCGAGTTCAGCCTGGCGGCCAGTGCAGATTCCGGCCTCAATGCCCGCCTTCTTGCCAGCGAGCGGCTTCAACTCACCACCATGGAAGATCAGGTGCGGGTGCAGTTCGATGTGCAAGGTGGACGCGAGGAGCGGGTAGAGGGTGAAACCCTGTTCGTACTCCCCTTGCCCGCAGACATCCTGTATTTCCAGCGGCGTGAGTATTATCGCCTGCCCACTTCGCTGGTGAACCCGGTCCTGTGCCACATCCCGGTCGGGGATGAAAGCGTGGAGGTGGTCTTTCTCGACATCAGCCTGGGCGGTGGCATGCTCAGCCTGAAATCCGGGCCGGCGCTCACTGACGGCACCCTGTACACCGATTGCAGGCTCATCCTGCCGGGCAGCGAGCCCTTGCCGGTCAGTGTTACCGCATTGAAGACCTTTTCCGTACCGCTGCCGAATGGCCAATCCTCGCGCCGGGCCTGTTGCCAGTTCTACAAACTGCCGCGTGGCATCGAGGACGCCATCCAGCGTTTCATCCTGCAGGTCGAGCGCGAACGACGGCAGCGTGAACTGCCAGTTTGAATGATCCTGAAAGACTCAGTTGAACCACAGAGTCACAGAGAACGAAAAAACAGAGGTTTGCTGCATTCTCCGGCATCACCGGTCGGGGGAGCATGGGCTGCCTGGGAAACGCCAGATTTGTCGGGGTTCTCTGTGCCACTGTGCCTCTGTGGTGAGGAACTTAGGATGATTATGCTCAGGTCTTCCCCTCGCGCAGCCAGCGCGCGGCATCCAGGGCGTAATAGCTCAGGATGGCATCGGCACCGGCACGCTTGAAGGCCAGCAAGGACTCGATCACGCAGGCACGCTCGTTCAGCCAGCCGTTTTGCGCCGCTGCCTTGAGCATGGCGTATTCCCCGCTCACCTGATAGACCAAGGTCGGCACCCGGAAGGTTTCCTTGACCCGATGCACGATGTCCAGGTAGGGCATGCCAGGTTTGATCATCACCATGTCGGCCCCCTCCTGGAGATCGAGCCCGACCTCCCACAATGCCTCATCGCCGTTGGCCGGGTCCATCTGGTAGGTGTACTTGTCGCCGGCGCCCAGGCTGGCGGCCGAACCGACCGCATCGCGGAACGGCCCGTAAAAGCTGGAAGCATACTTGGCAGAATAGGCCAATATGCGGGTATGCGGCCGGTCGGCGGCATCGAGCGCCGCGCGGATGGCGCGCACCCGGCCATCCATCATGTCGGACGGGGCGACCACGTCGGCACCGGCTGCGGCATGCGTCTCGGCCTGACGGGTGAGCACGGCGATCGTTTCGTCATTGAGCACATAGCCGGTCGCGTCGATGAGTCCGTCCTGGCCATGACTGGTGTATGGATCGAGTGCAATGTCGGTGATGACCCCCAGCTCGGGCAGGCGCGCCTTGATGGCGGCCACCGCACGCGGCACCAGACCGTCGGGATTGTAGGCCTCTTCCGCGCCATCGCTCTTCAGCGCGTGATCGATCACCGGAAACAGGGCGATGGCGGGAATGCCCAGCTCAAGACAGGACTCCGCCACGGCCAGCAGGCGGTCGATGCCGAGCCTCCGCACGCCGGGCATCGAAGCCACCTCCTCGACCCGGTCGGCGCCGTCGAGCACGAACACCGGCAGGATCAGATCGGCCGGAGTGAGGACCGATTCGCGCATCAGGCGACGGGAAAACACGTCACGCCGCATGCGACGCATGCGCTTGCGGGGAAAGCTGGCTAGATCGAACATGACAGGCTCCTGTGGACACGAGGGCCGCGGCCCCGGAACGCCGGTCGCGCGGCGGCGGCAATGCGAGTATACCGGGCCGCTCCGGGCTGGAAACGACATCGGCCCGGAACTTAATTCGCACCCTCGCGTCTATCTCACCAGGACGTCGCTTCGTCTCCCGCTTTTCTCCCTGAGCGGGCGCCTTAACGCAATGGTTAAGGCACTGCTTACCCGGCCGTTTCCCCTTCGGCCGGGTTTTTTTTCGCCGTTTCGGCCGCCCCATCTCCCGCCACGCCGCCACGCGGCACATCCAGCCAGGTGCGCAACACCGCCTCGGCCTCTTCCAGCCCCTGCTGTTTCGGGCTGGAAAACAGTTGCGCGCTGCCCCCCAGCCCGAGCTCGTCCAGGATGGCGCGCGCCGCGCGCAGCACATTGATTGCCTGGCTGCGCGACAGCTTGTCCGCCTTGGATAGCAGGATATGCACCGGTTTCCCGGTTGGCGCGAACCAGCTCAGCAGCTGGCGATCGAGTTCGGTGAACGGATGCCGGATGTCCATGATCAGGATGAGTCCGCGCAGGGCGGGCCGCCGCGCCAGATAACCGCCGATGAGCGATTGCCAGGCGCGTTGCTGGACCAGCGGCGCACGGGCATAGCCGTAACCGGGCAGGTCGACCAGGAAGCGGCGGGGCGCGATCTGGAAATAATTCAGATGCTGGGTGCGGCCGGGCGTCTTGCTCACGAACGCCAGCCGCCGATGGCGGGCGATGGCGTTGATGGCGCTGGACTTGCCGGCGTTGGAACGGCCGGCGAAGGCCACCTCGGCCTCGCTTTCGGCAGGCAGGTCGGCCAGATGGGCCACCGTGGTGAAAAACTGGGCGTTGAGCACGATGTCGGGGAAACGGAATAAAAACGGAATGAAAATCGAGACAAGGCGAACGGATCTCCGACAACACGCCGGCCATGCCATCCAAAGAGAGTGGCACGAATCGCGAAACGCCGCTAGAATGCGCAAGTTTGTTTGCTTGCTTACCAACAGGATAACAGGAGCGCTCGCGATGAAACACCCCATTCTGCTTGTGGCCGGTCTGCTTGTCGCGTCCGTGGCATGGGCCAACCCGGAGGCTCAGGGCTCGGCCGCCAAGGGTGATCCCGCCAAGGCGCAGGAAATCGTCACCAAGGTATGCGCCGCATGCCACGCCAGCGACGGCAACAGCACCACGCCCATCTACCCCACCCTGGCGGCGCAGTCGCCGGAATATCTCTACAAGCAGCTGGTCGACTTCAAGTCCGGCGCCCGCCGCAACGCCACCATGGCACCCAACGTCGCCAACCTGAGCGACCAGGACATGCGCAACCTGGCCGCCTACTACGCCATGCAGCAACCCAAGCCGCGCCCCGCGAAGGACGCCGAGCTGGCCGCCGAGGGAATGCGCATCTACCGCGGTGGCAACGCCGGCAGCGGCGTTCCCGCCTGCGCCGCATGCCACGGCCCTGCCGGCGCCGGCATCCCGGTGCAATTCCCGCGCCTGGCCGGCCAGCACGCCAAGTACACGGTTTCCCAGCTCAAGCACTTCCGCACCGGCGACCGCGCCAACGATGGCGGCAAGATGATGCAGGTCATCGCCCGCAAGATGACCGATCGCGAAATGCAGGCGGTGGCCGAA
>CAZOZD010000072.1:0-4169 GCA_964584195.1 uncultured Burkholderiales bacterium | reverse complement strand
CTGCGCTGAGCCGCAACCGCATGACCGAAAGGGTGGCCCAGGCCACCCTTTTTTGTTGCAGCGACCGGCCCGCCTATTCAATCCGGCCGCATTATGGTGTATATCTGCGCCCTCGCCGTGGCTGTGATTTTTGTACCGTTGCAGCCATGCGAGCTTTGAGCGTTAATTCATCTCAGGAATTCGAGTGATTCCAGACCTGCCGCGAGGCAGGTTACCGCTAACCAAGGAAGAAGGAGAGACCGCATGGACAATGCGCGCAGGAAGATTCTCAAGAGCGCCGGTGCCGTCAGCGTAGTGACGGTGGCGGCCGCCGCAGGCCTGCTGAAACCGGCCACCGTGTTCGCCGCCAGCTGGAACAAGGATGCATTCGAGGCCCGCGACCTGAACAAGGTGATGGCCAGCGTCGGCGGCGCCGGCGCCGAGCAGAGCGGCCAGATCGAAGTCAAGGCCGCCGATATCGCCGAGAACGGCGCCGTGGTGCCGGTGGAGGTAATCTCCCGCGTTCCGGGCACCGAAAGCATCGTCATCGTCGCGGAGAAGAACGGCTTCCCCCTGGTCGGCGACTTCAAGCTGATGAACGGTGCCGAAGGCTACGTCTCCACCCGCATCAAGCTGGGCGCGACCTCCAACGTGCGCGCCCTGGTGCGCGCCGGCGGCAAGACCTTCACCGCCGCCAAGGGAGTCAAGGTAACCATCGGCGGCTGCGGCGGCTGATCGAACGCGACGACGCACAAGGAAAGGAACACACATGTCTGACATTCGCATTCGCGCCACGATGCAGGGCGACACCGCCGACATCAAGTGCCTGATGAACCACGAAATGGAAACCGGTCTGCGCAAGGACTCCAAGACCGGCCAGGTCGTCCCGGCCCATCACATCACCAACGTGCTGGTCACCGTCGGCGGCAAGACCGTGATGGACGCCCAGTGGGGCGGTGGCATCTCCAAGAACCCCTTCCTGGGCCTGCGGGTCAAGGGCGCCAAGAACGGCGACGAAGTCGTCGTATCCTGGGTGGACAACAAGGGCGGCAAGGCGGAATCCAAGGCCAAGATCGGCTGATCCCCAGCGTCCCAAGTGCACGAACGGGCCTGAGCCAGCGTCCCCGGACCTGGCTCAGGCCCTTTTCATTTCCGGTCCGCGCCCAAGCCGCGGCCGTCATGGAGGAGAGCCCGCCATGAAACTCATTCGCTTGTCGGCCGCGCACCGGCTCACCGTCCTGCTCGCGGCATGGCCCCTGGCCGTGCCAGCCGCTCCCCCCGCCCCAAGCGAAATCGGCATCACCGCCAGCCTGGCACGGGTGACCGTGCTCCACAACGACCAGGCCATACTGGTCGAACGCCATCCGGACACATTCAACCTGATCGATCCGGATTTCTCCCTTACCTCGCGCCCCTGCCCGCCCTACTGCATCCAGCCCATGCAGCTCGCGCCCGGAGTGGAAACCCTCGGCGAGCTGGAACTGATCGAACACATGCAGCACCTCGGTCGTGACCCCGGACTGCTGCTCATCGACTCACGCGATGCGGACTGGATCGCACGCAGTGGACTGATCCCGGGCGCGATACACCTGCCCTGGACGGAACTTCATCCGGCCCATAACGACCCCGAAAGGATCGCCGAGCTGTTACAGTTCAGGTTCGGCGTTACCCGGCATGCCGGGCTATGGAACTTCGAGCACGCCAAGACCCTGGTGTTCTACTGCAACGGACCCTGGTGCGGCCAGTCGCCGACCAACATCCGCCAGCTGCTGGCCCTGGGCTATCCGGCGCACCGCCTGAAGTGGTACCGTGGCGGCATGCAGGCTTGGAAGGCGCTCGGATTCAACACGGTGCAGCCCGGCCCGGCCGGAGTTGCCGGACATTGACTGAACTGGAGAGATGGAGATGAACGTGAACAAACCCCTGCTTGCACTTGCCACCGGACTTGGCCTGATGTTGAGCCTGAACGTACAGGCCCAGACCACCAACCCCTATCTCAGCAACGTGCCGATCTCGGCCGGCCCGGTGGTCCTGCCTGTCTCCCCGGAAGGGCGCGGCAAGCGTCCTTACGAAATGTCGCGCGAGGTGCCGCCGGAGGAAAAGGCCAGGCTCATGCGGCAGATGATGCCGATGATGAACATGATTACCCGCATGGACGTCAAGGATGTCATGAACCTCATGACCACCAAGTACAAGGCGGAAAAGGGGCTTTCGTTCGACGACGTGGTCGAGTCGATGAAACTGCGCGCCAACAAGCTCAACTTCAAGCTCGTCGGTCACAGTCCGATGTGGAAGGATTTCCAGGCGGTGCTGGGCGACATGGACGCCCCCCGGGTGGAGGTATTCCATTACTGCGACATCGCTGCCGGCCGTGCCGTGCTGCGCTACGCCCCGGAGGCCCTGGTCTACCTGCCCTGCCGCATCGGCGTGATGGAGGATGCCGACAAGAACATCTGGGTGATGACCCTGGACTGGGACGTCGCCTGGCTCGATTCGATCTCGGGCAAGATGGGCCTGGGTCAGGCCCAGGCGACCGAACTGATCGATTTCGCGCGTGACATCCGTGACAAGATGGACGAGATCATGCGTGCTGCCGCCATCGGCGATCTCTGATCAGGCCACAAGCGTAATGCTCACACGGCGGGACGCTCACCGTGCCCGCCTTCCACACCCACGAGGAGACTCCATGAAACCCATGAAACGTATCGCGCCGGCCCTGCTGCTGTTTGTGGCCCACGCCGCCCAGGCCAATTTCGGCGGCATGATGAACCCGATGAGCATGATGAACCCCATGGGCGGGATGATGAACCCGATGGGTGGCATGGGTGGCATGATGATGCCGATGACCATGATGATGGCGCCGATGGGCATGAGCATGATGAACCCCATGGGCGGGATGATGAACCCGATGGGCGGGATGATGAACCCGATGGGCATGGCCATGCCGATGCTGGGCGCAGGAACCATGATGCACCCGGTCATGCAGACGGTGCCGAACATGATGTCGTTCGGTCACCAGAATCAGATGGGCAATCCCTACCTCGGTGGCCCGTTCGCGGGCAACCCCTACCTCAACCCCGGCTTTGCCCGTCCAGCCGCCGCCGCGCCGGCCATGCCATTCGGTTTCGCGCCCGCTGCTCCGGCGCGGACTCCATCTGCCGCGCCGCCCGCCCCGACATCCGCCACACCCCAGGCGACCCCGGCATTTCCATTCACCGCTCTGCCGATGAGCGCGCCGCAAGCGGCGGTGCCTGCGCCGGCGCAGGCGCCCGCTCCCGGCACCAGCGCAGCGGCCCGACCCGACGCACCGGCCGTAGCGCCGGCGTTCGATCCGATGCAATGGTGGCTGCAATTCATGCCTCGCTGAGCTGCGCCCTCAGCCTTCTGTACCGCCGGCCGGCCTCGCTTACAGGCCGGCGGCCTCCCCCAGACCCAGCAGCGTCGCCACGCCCAGGATTGCGAACAGGGCCGCGGCGATGCCATGCACCAGACGCACCGGCATCCGCCCGGCCAGCCGCTCGCCGAGCAACACCGCCGGCACGTTGGCGATCAGCATACCCAGCGTAGTACCCGCCACCACCGCGACCAGGGCGGCATACTGGGCCGCCAGGGCGACGGTGGCGACCTGGGTCTTGTCCCCCATCTCGGCAAGGAAGAATGCCACCAGGGTGGCCCAGAACACCCCGCTACGTGGAACGCGCACCTCTTCCGGGTCGAGTTTGTCCGGAATCAGGGTCCACACCGCCATGACGATGAAACCGATCCCCAGAATCCAGCGCAGGCCCTGCGGACCGAGCAATGTCGTCAGCCAGGCGCCGAGCGCCCCGGCCATGGCGTGATTGAGCAGGGTGGCGACCAGGATGCCGGCCACGATCGGCCAGGGCCGGCGATAACGCGCCGCCAGCATGAAGGCCAGTAACTGCGTCTTGTCGCCGATCTCGGCCAGGGCGACGATGCCGGTGGAAACCAGAAAGGCCTCGGTGGCGCCACCGAAAATCATGCAGAAACCTCGATGTCGAACAGGCGCCTGTGTTCCAGGATGGCATAGCGGTCGGTCATCCCGGCGATGTAGTCACATACCGCGCGATGTGGCTCGACGCTGGCGCGGGCCTGATATTCCGGTGGCAGCAGGGCCGGTCGCTGGATGAATGCGTCGAACAGGTCACGCAACACCCGGCGGGCCTTTTCCA
>CAZOZD010000071.1:6803-9590 GCA_964584195.1 uncultured Burkholderiales bacterium | reverse complement strand
CGCCATCAACCCCGGCAACTCGGGCGGCCCCCTGCTCAACCTGGACGGCGAGGTGATCGGCGTCAATACCGCCATATTCAGCCGTGGCGGCGGCCATATCGGTCTCGGCTTCGCCATCCCCAGCAACCTCGCCCGCAACATCGCCGACCAGCTCCTGCGTCAGGGTCGGGTGGTGCGCGGCTACCTCGGCCTCACCGTGCAGGCGCTGACCGCGGATGTCGCCGAGGCGCTGGGACTGGCCGCCCGCCAGGGCGTGCTGGTGAACGAGGTGGCCGAGGATTCACCCGCCAGCCGCGCCGGCCTGCGCCCCGGGGATGTTCTGCTCGGTTTCGACGGCAGCCCGCTTGCAGACGGTGGCCAGTACCGCAACCGGGCCGCCATGGCTCGGCCGGGCAGCACGGTGCGGCTGGAGGTGTTGCGCGACGGACGGCGCCTGGAAATACCGGTGCGGACCGGTCATCTGGACGAACTGGAACCGGCGGTCCAGGCCGTGGCCGGGCTCGGCCTGTCGCTGCGCGCACTGGTCCCGGGAGAATCCCGCCGGCTCGGTATGCCCCCCGGCACCGGACTCCGCGTCACGGCCGTCGAAGCACGCTCGCTCGCCGCCCTGGCCGGGCTTCGGCCCGGCAGCGTGATCATCGAGGTCAACCACAAGCCGGCGACCGACCCCGAAAGCTTCGCCCGCCAGGTCGAGGAAGCCCGCGACACCGCCCGGATTGTCCTGCGCGTGATCGAAAACGGCCGTCCGCGCCTGTTGACCCTGAGCTGGCGCTGAACCCGACGCCGGAATTGAAAAAGCCGGGCAAGCCCGGCTTTTTCATGCGATGCAAGGCTGCGAGGCGATTACATCGGCTGGATGTTGGAAGCCTGCTTGCCCTTGGGGCCGGTGGTGACCTCGAAGCTCACGCGCTGGCCTTCCTTGAGGGACTTGAAACCCTTGGACTGGATGGCGGAAAAATGCGCGAACAGATCTTCGCCACCTTCATCGGGGCTGATGAAGCCGAAACCCTTGGAGTCGTTGAACCACTTAACAGTACCAGTTGCCATGTTGCAATTCCTATTAGAACGTAAAAAACAGGGAATACACCCCGGTAATGTTCAACCTGAGGCGACTTACGTTCGGAAACCGATACTGCCAACACCCAAAATCAAACATCAGGCGTTCTTATACGGACTTGCCCGATTCCGGTCAACATAAATATTTCAGGCCGGATCTCGACCCGTGCCAACCGCGTCATCCAGCCCGCCAGCCATCTCGCCGCGAGGGCGGTTGCGCAAGCGACAGGATTGCCTGGCAACCCGCAGGTCGGCCTCCGATTCAAGGTAGCGGCGCACAACCTTGAGCCCCTCCTGGCCGGTCAGCATCAATTCGAGGGGGCACCCCGCCTCGAAACGCGGATTGGGCTGGCGCAGCCAGTCTCCAGCGCGGCGCGCATCGCCACCGTGCAGGGTACGCAAGGCCTTGTGGATGGCCAGAAGATGGCCGCCACGACGCAACAGTTCGGGATCGTCGGCGAGTGTGCCACTGTCGCGGAATGCATCGACCTGCCCGGCCGCAACATCGAGCAGCGCGGCTTCCTCGGCGCGCTCCAGCCGCCACAGCCGGAATACCCGGAACAGTGCCTCGGCCTCGGCATCGCGGTGTTCACGGCTGTGCGGATTGAGGTCAGTCAGCTCCATGAAACCGCTGCCGCACAGCGCGTAGCCCTCCCGGCGTCGCCTCTGGCGTAGACGACGCAAACTCTCCAGCCCGGCGGCATAGGAGGCGACCGGCTTGTGCTGGACCCGTCCGGTACGGCCACTGCGTTTACCGCTGGCGGTGATCAGCACCCAGCCGCCGAACAGGTCGGGGGTGAGCAGGACGGTGTAATACCCCTCCTCGGATTGCCAATGCTGGGTAAGTGGCTGTTCCATGACACGAACGCGAACGACGGATGCTTCAGTGTAGAACGACACCCCCGGACCGGCTAGCCGGAGGGCGGCGACTCGATGCAAATGGCGTAACAGTTCGGACAATCGACCCGACAGGTCTTGCCCGCGCCATCCTTGTAAGTCCGGCATTCCGCCTTGCGGGTTTCGATATAGGGAAAACCACTGCCACTCTTGCGCACGCAATCACACTGCTTGCGCACCGGCTTTCCCTCCACCTGGCAAGGCTCGACCGCCAGAGCCGGCGCGCCCCAGAGCAGCAGGCTGAGGATCAGCGCATTCAGGCCGGCAGGCCGGCAGGCCGGGTGAATCGGGTCGCGTATTGGGTCATGTTCATTTCATCTCCTCCTCTGCCATGACGACCGGGACCGGCTCAAATTAGCGCGATTCCCACAGCGCCACAAGGGATTTCATCGTCACATCCATCCTGCCGGGGGCGCCGTCCGTCGCCCCGACCCCGGGCAGGTCGCCGCGATGGCCGGCCAATGTCTATATCCAAAGCGAGTGTGCTATGTTTTGAGCCGATTCCACTCTTGGGGCCTGAACCGTGGTCAACGTCAACCAACTCCTCCAGGCGATGGTGCAGAAGGGGGCTTCGGACCTGTTCTTTTCGGCCGGAGCGCGCGTGAGCATGAAGATCGACGGCGTGCTGCGCCCGATCTCGCTGCCCGAGCTGACCGCCGAGACCTCGCAGCAACTCGCCTACGAGCTGATGAGCGAGGAGCAGATCCAGCGCTTCGAGGCACACCGCGAACTCAATTTCGGCTATGGCCTGGCCGGCGTCGGCCGTTTCCGGGTCAACGTGTTCCGCCAGCGCGGCGCAGTCGCCATGGTCATCCGCCGACTGTCGACGACCAT
>CAZOZD010000071.1:0-6793 GCA_964584195.1 uncultured Burkholderiales bacterium | reverse complement strand
GCCTCACCGAACTTGGCCTGCCCCAGGTGCTCGAACGCCTGGCCCTGGAACGGCGTGGCCTGATCCTGGTGGTCGGCGCCACCGGCTCGGGCAAGACCACCACCCTGGCCTCGATGATCGACTATCGCAATTCGAACTCGCCCGGTCACATCCTTACCGTCGAGGATCCGGTCGAATTCGTGCACCGGCACAAGAAATCCATCGTCAACCAGCGCGAGGTCGGCACCGACACCGACAGCTACGAGACCGCCCTGGTCAACGCACTGCGCGAATCGCCCGACGTCATCCTGATCGGCGAGATCCGCGACCGCGACACCATGCAGCAGGTGATCAACTTCGCCAACACCGGCCACCTGTGCCTGTCCACCCTGCACTCGATCAACAGCCACCAGGCGCTCACCCGGATCATGAACTTCTTCCCGCTGGAGACCCGCCAGACGGTACTGTTCGACCTCGCCGCCTGCCTCGTCGGCATCGTCAGCCAGCGCCTGGTACGCACCGTGAAGGGTGGCCGGGTGCCGGCGGTGGAGGTGTTCACCGCCGACTACCACATGAAGCAGATGATCCGCGAAGGCCGCGTCGACGAGCTCAAGGACATGATGGAATCGGCCACCTCGGAGGACATGCAGACCTTCGACCAGGCCATCGTCAAGCTCTACAAGGCCGGCATCATCGATTACGAAGAGGCCCAGGCCAACGCAGACTCGCCGCGCCAGCTGCACCTCCTGATCCACGGCTCGGGCGAGGTGCAGTTCGACGGTCGTGCCAGCGAGAGCCGCGCGCCCGGTAGCAGCGCGAAATCCAGCGCCGCGGCGGACACCCTGCCCGAGATCGATCTGCCGTCCATTTCCTGAACCGTCGGGCCCGACGGCCCGGCCCATGCATGAAAGGAGGCGCCCATGCCGAGCGCCACACAACTGGTCCAAGGGATCGAGACCCTGGCCTCGCTGCCGGCGGTGTACCAGCGGGTCAAGGCCGTGGTCGACAACCCCGACAGCTCGGTGGCCGATCTGGCGCGGGTGGTGTCCAGCGACCCCGGCATCACCGCGCGCGTGCTCAAGGTGGTGAACAGCGTCTATTTCGGCCTCATGAGCCGGGTGGAAACGGTCAGTCACGCGGTCAGCATCCTCGGCATGCAGCAATTGCACGACATCGTCCTGGCCTCCTCGCTCGCCTCGGTATTCAAGGGCATCCGCCCGGCCGACATGGACATGCGCCGGTTCTGGAGCGACAGCGTACTGCGCGCGCTGTTCGCCCGCGCCGCCGCCGAGAATCGTGGCCTGCGCGAGGTGGAGCGGGTATTCCTGGAGGGCTTGCTGGCCGACATCGGCCATCTGGTGATGTATCTGAAGGTGCCCGAGGCCACCGCCCGCGCCCGCACCGAGGCCCTGGCCGGCGGGCTGGCGCTCGACGCAGTCGAACGCCGCCTGGTCGGCTGCGACTACGCAGAGGTCGGCGCCGCTCTGGCCAGCCTTTGGAAACTGCCCAAGCGTTTTGCCGCCACACTCGCCGATCAGATCCACCCCTCGCTGGCCGCCGAGGAATACGCCCGCGAGGCCGCCCTGCTGCACCTCGCCGACAAGGTGGTGACGGGTCGCGAACGCCAGCTCGACGACGAATCGATCGTGGCTGGAGTGGACCCCTTCGTATGGCAGGTCACCCGGCTCAAGCCGCTCGACATCGGCCCCATCCGCACCGTCGCGGAAATGAACCATGCTGAGGTGGTGGGCTTGTTCTTCCCCCACGCCGCGGTGTGAGCCCGGCCCTGGGGCGCTCAGAGGTTCTCAGCCACGCGGCGTACCTTCCGCCTCCCGTTCCATCCAGGCCGCAGCCTCGGCTGCGCCGAGCGAGCGACCGGGCCAGGGCAGCAGGGCCGGCACCCGACGCTGGTAGGCACGATAACGATCGCCATGCATGCGGATCAGCTTCCTTTCCTCGAACCGGAGGCCGATCCACACGTACAGGGTGATCACCAGGGCCACCAGCAACCAGGCGGCATTGAGATCACGGGTCCAGAGCACGAGCAGGCCGAGCGCATACCAGGGGTGGCGTACATGGCGGTGCAGGGGTGACAGCGCCAGCGCATCACCGGCCGCCGTCTCGCCACGCAGGGCACGCAGGCCGATGAATTCCTGTCCGTCATACCAGCGCATGGACACGACGAACCCGGTCAGGGCAAGGATCAGCGCCGGCCAGGCGATCCAGCCCGGCCAGCGCCAGAGCGCCTCGCCCGGCTGACTGGCGGTGAGCCAGAGGAGCGGCAGCAGCCACAGGATCGCCAGGAGGTTGTAGGTGAGGCGGTAGTAGCGCGCCAGGCCCGGCCAGCGTCGGGCCACGGCGGCCTTGGCAGGCTCGCTGGCCAGCACGGAATGCAGCACGCCATAGAGCGCCCAGACCAGGGCCAGCCCAAGGCCGGCGGCCAGGCTCATCCCCCGAATACGGGCGTGAGATCGATCTCGACCCGATCCACACGCGGACAACGGCCCCGGAACACCTGCGACTCGATCAGATCGAACTGGATCCGGCTGCCCGGCGCCACGTCCAGGCGCGGCCGGACGATGTCCTGGAACAGCAGGGTGTCGCGCGCGTAGAAACGGAAACGCAGGGTGGCATGCCGTTGCAGTCGGCGCGACCCCTCATTGAGCACCGCACCGGTGACGAACAGGTAACAGCTGTTGGGGTCGATGCGGGAAAAGCGGGTATCAATCTGGTATTCGACCCGGATGCCATCACCCAGGACACGCTCATGCCGGCTCACACCGGGCTTGCCGGCTGGCTCGGCGGGAGGAGGTTCGGGCGTGGCGCAACCGAACAGCAGTCCGGCGACCAGAATCATCCGGACCGGAGCGGACTTGACGCGGACACGCATGGCCGTGACTGTGTTGCCGATCAGCCGGCCAGGGCCCGCCGCTCGGCCTCAAGCTTGAACAGATAAGTCTGCAACACCCGTTCCATGTCGCGCGGCAGGCGGTTGAACTCGCATCCGATGCGGGTCACCACGGTACCGCTCTTCAGACGCATTGCGGCAGCGTTGCGCACGATCAGCTCAATGGCGTGCTCGCCCAGTTCGGGCAGGCTCAGCCGCACCTGGTTGAGGCGGGTTCCGATCGGGAAGGGGGTGTCGGGCAAGTCGAGGCGCACGCCCACCCCAGACAGGCTGATGTCCAGCACGATTCCCACCAGCTCCGCACCGGTCTCGGTACGGATCCTGCACACGGACGGAGTCGACTGGCCGACCCGCATGCGGAAACACTGACGGCGCTGGATGCGATACAGGGATTCGGGAATCGGGATGCGCAATGCCTCGACACCGTCGTACTGCGCGCGCTCCGCGGCCGGGATCTTCCAGCGTACCTCGACCCCGTCGCAATAGACGGACAACTGCCCGCCACGGCCCGAAAGCAGGTCTTTTTCGATGGGGTTATCGGACTTTCCCTCGATGTAAGCCGCTTCCGAATCGAAGCCGAGCAGGGTCGACAGGAGCGCGTTACGGCGCGCGGTATCCTCGACCCGGAGCACACTGCGCGCCTTGACCAGGCCATTCAGGATGCTCTCGATCTCGCGCCGGAAACGCACGGCATAGGGGGTCAGGTCTTCTTCCGGCACCGAGACTCCAGCGTGCGGCAAAGGGGTATCAAGGGGAGGGAAGGGTTGGTTTTGCGCATGCATGGCGGCCAAGGATATACCAGCCGGCACCGGCAAGCCAACCATCGTGCGACCGCAGGCCTGCCACCGGCCAGCTCACCGGCAGGCATCCGCCTCACCGACCCGGAGCCAGCGCTTGAGCCAGTGCTCCACCCGTTGCCGGGCATGGCGGGTGGCCACCTTTTCCTCCGGGGTCTGGTCGTCGCGGAAATCGAATGCCCGCCGCGCCATGGGATAGACCTGATATTCCACCGGCACGCCCCGCTCCCACAACGCGTAGAACGCCCGCCCGCCATTCATGCGGCGCAACTCGAAGTCCTGCTCGCCGATCAGGAACAGCATGGGGGTGCGGATGCGCATCACCTCCGGCGCGACCCGGAACAGCTGGTCCGGCTCCGCGGCGTTTGGATTCTGCATGTGACCGTAATAGCTGGCGATGGCGGCGATGTCGGCGCCGCGCCGGTCGGCCAAACGGATGGCGTAATACGGGCCGCGCGACAGGGCGACGATGCCGACCGGCTGGCGACAGGCCTCGGGCAGGCGCATCAGGTAATCAAGCGCGGCCTCGACATCCTTTTCCGTTTCCGGATCATGTTCGGCGGGCCAGCGCTCGATCATCCGGCCCGACAGCCAATCCGGCGCCACCACCAGAAAACCCTGCCCGGCCAGTTCGCGCACGTGCCGCCGTTCGGCCTCGTCATAGCCGCGCTTGGCATGGATGAACAATAGCGGCGGGAATGGCCCCGTCCCGGCCGGGCGGGCAATCTCGACCGGCATATCCACCGCATCGGTGCGCAAATGAATCTAACGCACCTCCACTTCGGCCAGCGCCGTCGCGGCGAACAACGCCACGGAAAGCCCCACGCCCCACTTCCGCCCTGCCTCACGCATACAGCGCCCTCCTCCATGAAACTCGTCGAGCCCCTGCCGTATACTCGCCCGATGCACGACTCCACGCAACCGCCCCGACCGCGCGTATCGCTGGCCTACATGCTGGTATTGTCATTGAGCCTGCATGTCGCGCTGCTGATGCTGCTGCCGGCGCCCCGGGTGCATGAAGTCCGGATCGACCCGCCCATCCTGGCCCGGCTGACGCCCGCCGAACCGCGGACCCCGGTCACGCATCCGCCAGCGGAGGCCACCACCGCCAGCGCCACCTCCGTGCCGCCACGCTCCATCCCGGACGCAGCCGCGCCGGTCACCGACGCGCCACCGCCCCGTCCAGCCGAAATCGAGGTGCCGCCCACGCCACCGGCTGCGCCCCCCATGCCCCTCACCCCGCCTACCCCGAGCCCCCCAGCCCAGGCCGTGCCTGCCGCGGCGATGCCGCACCCCCTCACCGAGACCGGAATCGCGCTCCCGATCGACCCCACCTGGTATCCAACCCGTCAGCTCGACCGGCCACCACGGGGGATGAACACCATCACTCCGGAATATCCGCGCGAGGCACGCCGGCGCGGCATCGAGGGCAACGTGCGCCTGCGCCTGCGGATCGACGAAGAAGGTCGGGTACGCGAGGCCGAGGCGCTGGAAGGGACGCCGCCCGGGATGTTCGAGGCGGCCGCCCTGGCCGCCTTCGAATCGGCCCGTTACACGCCGGCGCTGCGTAACGGCCGGGCGGTACGGTCTGAAATCGAGATCCGGGTGGTATTCAGGCTGGATTGAACGGGACGGGGGCCGGCGCACACCGGTGCCGGCCGAACCGGATCAGGCGTAGGTATCGACGTTGCTGCCCATGTGGGGAGGATTGGCGTTGGTCGCCGCGGCCGGCTCCGGGGCGGTCACCTGCTGGGCGAGGAGGCCGGCCAGGCGGCGCTCCTGCTCCACGGACTGACGCAAGGCAACCATGCTCATCTGCATCTGTCGGGCGGATGCGCTGTCGGACGGGGAAGACGACATGCCCTCGATCATGACCGGACTCCGTGCGGGTGGACTGGCAACGATTTCAATATATACCGCAATTCAGCGATTCGCCACAGCGGGCGTCGCTGAAGCATTCGAGCCTTGCGTACCGCTGGAGTTCCCGGCCACGCCTGCGGCCCTTGGCACCGTGGTCGCGATCTGCAATGGATAGTCACGCGGCAGCAGCACCCACATCCGGCCACGCTGCTTCATGGCGCCGGCGAGACGGCCGGCCTCGTCGCCGAACCCCCAGAAGAAGTCGGCACGCACGTTGCCGCGAATGGCGCTGCCGGTATCCTGGGCCAGCATCAGGCGATTGAGCAGTTCGCCCGAATTGGGCCGTGTGGTGGCCAGCCAGACCGGCGCGCCCAAGGGCATGGCGCGTGGATCGACGGCAATGCTGCGCTCGCTGGTGAGCGGCACCCCGAGCGAACCGATCGGACCGCCCGGCTGGCTGGGCAACTCGCGGAAGAATACGAAACTGGGGTTGACGTTGAGGAGTTCGCTCAAACGCTCCGGATTACGCCGGCCCCAGTCCTTGATGCCCTGCATCGAGGCGCGATCCAGGGTCAGTTCGCCATTGTCGACCAGCCAGCGACCGATGGAACGATATGGATGACCGTTCTGGTCGGCATAGCCGATCCGCATCGTCTCGCCGTTTTCGAGACGCAGACGACCGGAACCCTGTACCTGGAGGAAGAACAGCTCGACCGGATCGTCCACCCAGGCCACCTCCTTGCCCGCCAGCGGCGCCCGACCGGCCTCGATGTCCCCACGGGTGTGATAGGGCACCACCCGGTTTCCCTGCAGACGGCCGCGCAGGCGCAAACTCCGCAACTCGGGATAGAGGCTGGCCAGATCGACCACGATCAGGTCGTCCGGCGGCGCGTACAAGGGGAACCGATAGACCGGACTGGGGGTGCGACTGCCACGCAACAAGGGCTCGTAATAGCCGGTCACCAGACCTTCCAGCCCCCCTTCGGCCTGGATCAGTTGCCAAGGCTGAAAGTTACGCTCGAAAAAGGCCCGCGCCCGCGCCGGGTCGGGTGTACCCAGGCGTTCGGCCTCCATGCAAACCGGCCGCCAGGCCGATTGCCGCCGCAACACCGAGCACGACTGCATCAGCGCCGGCCAGGCCAGGCTCTGATCATCCTCGCGCCAGCCGGGCAGATCGGTGAAACGCGCAGCACGCAAACTCTCGAAGCTGGCCGGTGGGGTGGTCTGGACAGGCTCCGGTGGAGGTGGT
>CAZOZD010000070.1:0-9747 GCA_964584195.1 uncultured Burkholderiales bacterium | reverse complement strand
ACATTCAACGACCGCCTGTGGGAACCCTCGACCTGGCCGAAGCGTGCCCAGGGCGCGGGTTTCATGGAGGCGCCGCGTGGCGGTCTCGGCCACTGGATCGTGATCGAGGAGGGCCGCATCGCCAACTACCAGGCGGTGGTGCCTTCCACCTGGAATGCCGGCCCGCGCGACGACAAGGGCCAGGACGGTGCCTACGAGGCAGCACTCAAGGGCCATGTGCTGCACGACCCCAAGCAACCGATCGAGATCCTGCGCACCATCCACAGCTTCGATCCCTGCATCGCCTGTGCCGTGCATGTCACCGACCCGGAGGGTGAGGAACTGGTGCAGGTGAAGGTGCGCTGAACCGCCATGGCCTCCGATCTGCAACGCCTGCTCGATGCCGAGGCGCGTGCCGAGGCGATCGTCGCCGCTGCCGACCGGGAGCGGCAGCGCCTGATCGACCAGGCGCTGGCCGAGGTCGCCGCAGCCGAAGCGCGCTTCGAGGCGAGTCTGGCGCAGATCCGGGCACCCTTCATCCGGGAGGCCGAGGGTCGCGCCGAGCAGGGCGTGGCGGAGCTGAAACGCAAGTACGAGGAGCGCCAGCACGCATTGCGCGAGCTGGCCGAGCGGCACGAGGCGGAGGCCATCGAGGCCGGTCTGGCGATGCTGATCGATCCGGCCTGGTGAGCCGCTTCGCCGCAATGAAATCGACGCGACACGGCCTGGTTTTCCCGTGCCGCATGGAAGGGTGGGCGTGTCGTCCTATCTCAACACCCGTGTCAGCCTGTTCAGGCAGCGCCTGTGGCAGGATGCGGATTTTGATGCGCTGATCGGCGCGCCCGCCGAGGATGTGCCGGCGGCCCTGGCCGAACGCCAGCTCTCCACACTGGCCATCGGTTTCGGCGGCGATGCGCCCTTGTCTCTGGAGGGGCGCATCATCGACGAGCTGTTGCGCGAGACGCGTATCCTGGTGCGTCCATTGCGGGATGACGAGCGTCGCTTCATCGTCTACTGGACGGAACGCTTCGAGATCTCCAACCTGAAGACCCTGATCCGCGCCAAGATGGCGGGCGAGCGCTCGGCCGTGGTCGCAGACCGCCTGATCGACATGGGACCGTTCTCACGCCTTGATCTCGATACGCTCAGCCATGTCGAGGATGTCGGCGAACTGTTGCGGCGACTGGAGTCGAGTCCCTATGCCGGAATCGTTCGCAATGCCCGGCGCGCATTCGAGCAGGGGCACGACCCGTTCATCCTCGACGCCACCCTCGATCGCAGCTATTTCGAGGCGCTCGTGCGAGCCGCCCGGCCCTTGCGCAACACGGCGGGGGAGGGCTTTGGCGAACTGATGCGCTGCCTGATCGACCGCGTCAACCTGGTCTGGCTGTTGCGTTACCGCTTCAACTACGGCTTGCCACCGGCCCAGGTGTATTACCTGCTGGTGGCTTCTCCATTCGGCATGGTGCCGGATATTCTCCGCCGCCTGGTCACCCGGGCCGATCTTGCCGGCGTGCTGGCCGAATTGCCGCCGCAGCTGGGGCGCACGCTGGCCGGTTGCACCGACATCGTCGAGCTGTTCGCCCGCCTGGAGCGCGAGCTGGCGCGGCGTGCGCATGCATTGCTGCGCGGTGGCGGGCATGCGCTCACCCGCGCATTCGCCTATCTGATCCTGCGTGAATACGACCTGCGCGGTGTGCGCGCGGTCTTGCGCGGCCGTCATCTCGGCCTGCCGCCGGCCTCCATCCGTCAGGCGCTCGGGCGCCAGCCGGCGCCGGCCATGCAGGGCGGAGGAGGCGGCTGATGTTCCGCGCCCTGCCCATGTTGCGCGTCAAGCTGTGGTGCCTGGCCAGCGAGGTCCAGGACATGGCCCTCCTGCTCGCCCGTCATGGCGTGTTCAACCCCGCCGCCGAGGCCGACGCCCCCCTGCCGGCCGAGTCGGGCAGCGAGTACCGCGAGGTGTTCGAGGAGGCTGAGGCGCGCATGGCCAAGATCGTCGGCTATTGCGGTCTGGGTGAGTTGCCGCCGGTCCCGGCCGATGCCATCGCCCCCAACCTGCGCGAACTGCGTGGCATCAATGGTCGCCTGCGCGAGATCTGGCAGGCCTGTTCGGCCTGTCAGGAAAACGAGCTCCGGGTGGCCGATGAACGCAAGCGTCTGGCCACCCTGGAGGCCACCTATGCCCATCTCAAGGGTCTGGATGTCGATCTATCCCGCCTGCTCGGCGCGGGTTCACTGCTCGATGCGCACATCGGCCAGGTGGCCATCGCCAACGTCGTCCGCCTGCGCGATTCACTCGCGCTGGCCGGCCAGGTGATGACGGTGTTCGACCGCGATGGCGAGCACGTCTATGCCGTGGTGGCCGGGCCACGCGGCGAGGCTGACCTGGGCGGCCTGCTGGCCCAGGCGGGCTGGCGCGAATTGCCGCTGCCGCCGGAGTTGCAGACCCATCCCGAGGCGGCGGGGCGCTATCTCGCCGCGGAACACCAGCGCCTGGATGCATTGGCCGGGGGCTATTGCGAGGCCCGTGTGCAAAAACACGCCCAGTATGCCGACTGGCTGAAGCAGGCGCGCATCCTGCTCATGCTGGCCCGACCGCTGGCCGAGGCGGCCCGCGATGGCCTGCGCGGCCAGGGTCATTTGCACCTTTTTTCCGGCTGGGTGCCGCGCCGCGATCTGGCCCGCTTGCAGGCCGGCCTGGAGGCCCGTTTCCAGGGCCGTTACCTGTTGCAGTGGCGCGAGCCCGAAGCGGACGAGCGCGTCCCCAGCCTGCTCCATCATCCCGCCTGGCTGCGCCCGTTCGCGGCATTGGTGACGAGCTATGGCGTGCCGCGCTATGGCGAGTTCGATCCCACCCTGCTGTTCGCCGCTACCTATGTGCTGCTGTTTGGCGCCATGTTCGGCGACGTGGGTCACGGCGCAGTCCTGCTGCTGCTGTTTTTCGGCTTGCGCCGGCGCCTGGGCGGACTCGCCCGGGTCGGGATCTGGGCCAGCCTGGCGTCGATCGGCTTCGGCGTGCTGTACGGCAGCGTGTTCGGCTACGAGGAATGGCTGCATCCGGTCTGGCTGTCGCCGATGCACGACCCCGGCCATCTGTTGCGTCTGGCGGTGTACGCCGGGGTGGCCTTCATGGCCGTCACCCTGCTGATTCATGCCGGCAACCGTTTCGCCGAAGGGCGGCCGGGTACGGCCCTGTTCGCGCCGGCGGGCCTGGCCGGGCTGGTGTTCTACCTTGCCATGGTGGCGGGCCTGGATGCATGGTTCCGGGGTGCGGGCTTTCCACTTGTGGCCGGACTGACCGCGGCCGGGGCACTGGCACTGGCCGCCGCGCATGTATGGATCGAGACCCGCGCCCCCTTCGGGGAGCGGCTGCTGGTCACCTTCATCGAGAGCTTCGAGGCGGCCATCGGCCTGTTCGCCAACACATTGTCCTTCCTGCGGGTGGCGGCATTCAGCCTCAACCACGTGGCCCTGGCGCTGGCGGTGTTCACCCTGGCCAGCGGCATGCAGGGGCTTGGGCACGGCCTGACCCTGGTGCTCGGCAATGTGGTGATCATCATCCTGGAGGGCGCCATCGTCGCCATCCAGGCATTGCGTCTGATGTATTACGAAGGTTTTTCCCGCTTCTTCATCGCTGATGGCATCGAATTCAAGCCATTGCGCCTGGAGGGACGGCCCGGTGTCTGAACAAGGAGAATCGACATGGTCATTCTGGCTGCATTGATGGTGTTGAGTGTGGTGGCGCTGATCGCTGCCGGCATCTATCTGGAAACGAGCCCGCGCCGGGTCGCGCCGGCCTGGATCAGGGGCGGCCTCATGCTCAACCTGGGCGTCTGGGCGATGGCCCTGCTCGGCATCCTCTGGCTGGGCAGCGGCGAGGTTCTGGCCCAGGCGCCGGCTGCCGAGGCGGGACGCGAATACAGCGTCGGCCTGGGCCTGATGTTCATCGGCATCGGCCTGCCCACCGGCCTGGCTGCAATCGCCGCCGCCATCGCACTGGCCCCGATCGGTTCGGCGGCGCTGGCGGTGATCGCCGAGAAGCCGGAGCTGTTCGGGCGCACACTGATCTACCTCGGTCTGGCCGAAGGCATCGCCATCTATGGCCTGGTGATGTCCATCCTGCTGCTGGACAGGCTCTGAGCCATGCCCGGTGCGCGACTGGTGGTGCTGGGCAGCGCGGCGCTGGCCGAATGTTTCAGCCTGATCGGTGCCGAGGTGCATCCCGACGCCGACCCGGAACGGGTCGAGGCGATATTGGCGGCGCTGGCGCGGGAAGGGGCGGAGGCACTGGTGCTGCTGGAGGCGGGGCTGGCGCATGCAGGCGGTCCTTGGCTCGATCGCCTGCGCCAGGAAGGCGGGCGCATCGTGGTGACCGAGCTGCCGCCCCTGAACGCGCCCCAGGACTACACCCCGGCGGTCGATGCCGTGGTCCAGGCGGTGCTGGGGCCGGAGGCCCTGCGCGCGGTGATCCAGGCAGACGCCCCATCCTGAGCCGGGAGCTGAGGAGGTTCCGATCATGACTGATGAAAACCAGATCCAGCAACTCGAACAGGCACTGCTGCGGCAGGCCGAGTCGCTCGCGCGCGAGCACATGCACAGTGCCGAAACCGCCCGCGCCCGCATCCAGGCCGAGTCGCGCGAGCGGCTGCGGCTCAGGGAAGAGCGCGAGATCCTTTCTGCCAAGGCGGAAGCGGAGCGCTTGTTCAGGCGTCGCATGCAGGCCACCGAGACCCATCTCGCCGCCGAGCTGGACCGCCTGCGCTGGGCATTGACCCAGTCGGTGATCGATCAGGTCAGGCGGGGTCTGGCCGAGCTGGCCCGGGACGAAGGGCGTTATGTCGACGTGCTGTACGGCCTGTTTGCTGCTGCCGCGGCCGAGCTGCCTGAGGGCGAGCTGGTGGCGGAAGTGAGCCCGGCCGATCGCGACCGGCTCAAGCCGGTGTGGGATGACTTCGTCGCCCGCGCCGCGCCCGACCGGCGGGTGGAGCTGATTGCACATGGCCAGCCCAGCCTGGGGGGCTTGCGGGTACGCAGCCTGGAGGATCGGGCGCGTCTGGACCAGACCTTCGAGGCGCGCCTGGAGCGACTGGCCGATGTGCTGGCGCAGCGGGTGATGGAGCGCCTGTACGCCAGCGCGCCTGATCTGGGCACATTGGTGCGTGGCGGATGATGCGCACGCCGAATCGACAGGAAACCAACATGGGCACCATCCTCGATATCAACGGGCCGCTGGTGAAGTTGCGTCTGCCCGGCGCAGTGCTGGGCGAACAGGTGCGGGTGGGGCAGCTTGCACTGGTGGGCGAGGTGATCGGCCGCGACGGCGAACATGCGCTGGCCCAGATCTACGAAAACACCGACGGACTGCGTCCGGGCGAAGTCGCCGAAGGGCTGGGCCGGCCGCTTTCGGTGGAACTGGGCCCGGGCCTTTTGGGCGGCATATTCGACGGCGTGCAGCGGCCGCTGGAATTGATGCGGACGCAAAGCGGCGACCGTATCGCGCGCGGCCTCCAGGTGGCCAACCTGGGTCGGGACAAGGCCTGGCCCTTCCAGCCCGATCCCGGCATGCGTCCCGGCATGCGCCTGGGTGGCGGCGAGATCCTGGGTGCGGTGCAGGAAACCCCCAGCATCGCCCATCGCATCCTGGTCCCGCCCGGGGTCGAGGGCGAGCTGATCGAGCTCGCCCCGCCCGGCGAATACCGGCTCGAGGAAACCCTGGCACGGGTGCGGGGTGGCGATGGCAGCCTGCACAAGCTGTCCATGCTGCAACGCTGGCCGGTGCGCACGCCGCGCCCGTTCCGGCGCCGCGACCATGCGGTGCAGCCGCTCATCACCGGGCAGCGCATCCTGGATACATTCTATCCGCTGCTCAAGGGCGGCAAGGCCGCCATTCCGGGGCCCTTCGGCGCCGGCAAGACCATGCTGCAACACCAGATCGCGCGCTGGTGCAACGCCCAGATCGTGATCTATGTCGGCTGCGGCGAGCGCGGCAACGAACTCACCGACATCCTCGAATCGATGCCGGAACTGACCGACCCGGTCACTGGGCGGCCGCTGATGGAACGCACCCTGCTCATCGCCAACACCTCCAACATGCCGGTAGTGGCGCGCGAGGCCTCGGTGTATGTGGGCATCAGCATTGCCGAGTATTTCCGCGATCAGGGCTACGACGTGGTGATGGTGGCCGACTCCACCAGCCGCTGGGCCGAGGCCCTGCGCGAGGTGGCCGGGCGGCTCGGGCACATGCCGGTGGAGGAGGGCTATCCCGCCTATCTGGGCTCGCGCCTGGCCGCATTCTACGAGCGTGCCGGGCGGGTGGAGACCCTGGCCGGCGGTTCCGGCTCGGTGACCCTGATTGGCGCCGTGAGTCCGCCCGGCGGCGATTTCTCCGAGCCGGTGACCAGCCACACCAAGGAGATCATCCAGACCTTCTGGGCGCTCTCCAAGGAGCTCGCCGACGCCCGCCATTACCCGGCCGTGGACTGGCTGGAGAGCTTTTCCGGCTATGTCGGCGAGGCCGCCGGCTGGTGGGCGCGTGAGGTCGATCCGGGCTGGGCTGCGGCGCGGGCGCGGGCACTGGAATTGTTGTCCGAGTCGGAGGAGTTGCAGCGCATCGTCAACCTGGTCGGGGTCGAGGCACTGTCCTCCGAGCAACGCTGGACCCTGGAGGCGGCAGGACTCATCAAGGAAGGCCTGTTGCAGCAGGCCGCCACCGATCCCGTGGACAGCTTCGCCTCGCCGGAAAAACAGTTCGTGTTGCTCACCGCCATGCTGGAGATCCACGCCCAGGGGCTGCAACTGGTCAGACTGGGCGCCCCGGTGCGGCAACTTCTGCAACTGCCGCTGCTTTCCCAGGCGCGGCGCTGGAAGAGCCGCTACGGCTCGGAGGCGGTGGCCGAACTGCGCCGCGAGACGGACGGGATTCCAGCCCTGTTCGCCCGTCTCGCCGCGGACTATGCGGTCACCCCGGCCGGGAGCACGACACCATGAAGAACATCGAATTCCGCACCGCCGCCTCGGCCCAGGGCGGGCTGGTGGTGATGCAGGGCGTGCCCGGGGTGGCCGCCGGCACCCGGGTCGCATTGCGCGACCATGCCGGTCGTACGCGCAACGGACTCGTCATCCGCACCTCCGACGCAGCGGTGCTGGTGGAGGTGTTCGAAGGCACCGACGCGCTCGACCTGGAGCGGACCTGGGTGCGGTTCCTCGACGAGCCATTCCGTCTGCCGGTCTCGCGCGACATCCTCGGCCGGATCTTCGATGGCGCAGGCCAGCCGCGCGACGGTCGCCCGCCCATCGTCTCCGCCGATCGCCGCGACATCGGCGGCGAGCCGCTCAACCCGGCCGCGCGTGCCTATCCGCGCGAATTCATCCAGACCGGAATCTCCGCCATCGACGGCATGAATTCGCTTACCCGCGGCCAGAAACTGCCCCTCTTTTCCGGCGGTGGCCTGCCACACAACCGCCTCGCGGCGCAGATCGTGCGCCAGGCCAAGCTGCTGGGCGAGGAGTCGGGCGACTTCGTGGTGGTGTTCGCCGCATTCGGGGTATCGAGCGCGGATGCACGTTTCTTCCAGGAAAGCTTCGAGGATTCCGGCGTATTGAACCGGGTGGTGATGTTCCTCAACCTCGCCGACGAACCGGTGATCGAGCGCCTGCTCACCCCGCGCGCGGCACTCACCGCGGCGGAATACCTGGCCTTCGAGCTCGACTATCACGTCCTGGTGGTGATGACCGACATGACCGCCTATGCCGAGGCGCTGCGCGAGGTGGCCGTGCTACGCGGCGACGTGCCGGCGCGCAAGGGCTATCCGGGCTACCTGTACTCCGATCTCGCCGAGCTGTATGAGCGCGCCGGCCGGATCCGCGACCGGCGCGGTTCCATCACCCTGATCCCCGTCCTGTCGATGCCCTCGGACGACATCACCCACCCGATTCCGGACCTCACCGGCTACATCACCGAGGGCCAGATCGTGCTGGCGCGCGAACTCGCCAACCAGGGCACCTATCCCCCGGTGGCGGTGCTGCCCTCGCTGTCGCGCCTGATGAAGGACGGCATCGGCAAGAACTTCACCCGCGAGGACCATCCCCATGTCGCCAGCCAGCTGTTTGCGAGCTACGCGCGCGCCCTGGAGGTGCGGGGGCTCGCCGCCATCATCGGCGCCGAGGAGCTGTCCGAGGCGGACCGCCGCTTCCTCGCATTCGCCGAGGCGTTCGAGAACCGCTTCATCGGCCAGGGCGAGGACGAGGACCGCAGCATATTTGAAACCCTCAATCTCGCCTGGGACCTGCTCTCCATGTTGCCGCGCGAAACCCTGATCCGGGTCGGCGAGGACGAGCTGGAGCGGTATTACAAGGGCACCCCGCTGTGATCGGCGCGCCATGAAACGTCTGCCCCTGCCGCCCACCAAGAGCGCATTGTTGCAGGTGCGCAGGCAGAGCCGTTTCCTCGAACAGGGCAAGGAGATGCTGGAAAAGAAGCGCGACCTGCTCACCCGCCTGGTCTATGAGCGCCTCGCCCAGTATCGCGAACTGCGCGCCCGCACCACGCGCGAGCTGGCCGAGGCCTACCACTGGCTCGGCATCGTCCAGATGCGCATGGGCGGGCAGATGCTGCGCCAGGCCTCGGTCGGCCTCAAGCCGGCGGTTGATCTGCATGTCATCGCCCGTTCCAGTGTCGGGGTGGAATACCCCAGCGTCAGCGCCACGCCGCTGCCCTTGCAGCCGGTCGGCCTGATGTGGACCGACGCCAGCTTCGACGAAGCCCGCCTGCGCCTGCGCGAGCTCACCGTTACCCTGGCCCGCCTGGGCGAGGCGGAAAGCGCGCTCTGGCGCTTGCTCGCCGCCAGTCGCAAGACCCAGAAACGGGTCAATGCGTTGAAGTACAACATCATCCCCCGTTACCATGCGACCATTCGCTACATCCGCCAGGCCCTGGAAGAGGATGAACGCAACACACTGTTCCAGGTCAAAACCCTGCGCGCCCGCCGACCGGACGGGCCACGCGGAACAGGCTGAAGCGTGCGTCCCATGCGCGCATTCACCAAGGCGGCGGGTGAGGGTGCCGCCCGACCGGGCGGCGTGCGTCCCATGCGCGCATTCACCAAGACTGAACTTTTCGAGGAGATTCCGATGCACATGAAAACCCGCGCCCTGTTGTCCTGCCTCGCCCTCGGCTTCGTCGCACCCGTCCCCGCCGCGCTCGCCGACGCCCCGGTGGTGGTCAAGATCCCCCGCCTCACCCTGGAAGCCTCGGAACGGCTCGCCCGTGCCACGGTTGACGCCTGCCGCAAGCAGGGCATCCAGGTCGGCGTCACCGTGGTCGATCGCAATGGCGACCCCATGGTGGTACTGCGCGACACCCTCGCCCCGCCGGTCACCCTCGAAGTGAGCCGGCAGAAGGCATACACCGCCGTCAACTTCAACGCCCCCCTGTCGACCCTGGAAAACCGCTTCACCCAGCCATTTTCGGTCGGCAAGGTGCACGGCCTGGTGTTCTCCGCCGGCGGCCTGCCCATCCAGGCGGTCGGCAACATCGTCGGCGCCGTCGGCGTTTCAGGTGCGGCCACCGGTGCCCAGGACGAAGCCTGCGCCCGCGCAGGCCTGAATGCCATCCAGATGGACCTCGACATGGCTTCCCTGTAAGACGCACAAAAAAATGCAAGGACGGCTTTCCAGTCGCAACGGCTTGGTTTAAAATGCCGTCCTTCAATCAAGCGCTCGTAGCTCAGTTGGATAGAGTACCTGGCTACGAACCAGGGGGTCGTGGGT
>CAZOZD010000069.1:2542-9888 GCA_964584195.1 uncultured Burkholderiales bacterium | reverse complement strand
AAACCACTGTTTCCAAGTACGCCCGCGCCATCCTGTTCGCGCTCGTCGCCACCCCCCTGGCAGCCCTCGCGGCCGGCCCCGCGGTCAAGCTCGACCGCGCCCCGGTCAGCCTGACAAACCAGGAATCCCTGCAACGTGGCGCGGCCCTGTTCGTGAACTACTGCCTGAGCTGCCATTCGGCCAGCTACATGCGCTACAACCGCATGACCGACATCGGCCTCACCGAGGCACAGATCAAGGAAAACCTGCTGTTCGCGACCGACAAGCCTGGCAACACCATGACCATCGCCATGTCCGCCGTCGAGGCCAAGGAATGGTTCGGAGCCGCGCCGCCAGACCTCACCGTGATCACCCGCTCGCGTGGCTCCGACTGGCTGTACACCTATCTGCGCGGCTTCTACCGCGACGACAGCCGGCCCCTGGGCTGGAACAACACGGTATTCGACAAGGTCGGCATGCCGCACGTAATGCAGGACCTGCAGGGCCACATGGTCCCGGTGTACCGTACCGAGACCGACGCCGAAGGCAAGTCACATGCGGTCATCGACCGCTTCGTGCTGGCCAAGCCCGGCAAGCTCACCCCGGCAGAGTTCGACCAGGCCGTGGCCGATCTGGTCAACTACATGACCTGGATGGGCGAACCCGCCAAACTCCAGCGCCAGACCATCGGCGTCATGGTGCTGCTGTTCCTGGGCCTGTTCTTCATCGTCGCCTTCTATCTGAAGAAGGAATTCTGGAAGGATATTCACTGACCCGGACCGGTCAGTCGGATATCGAGGTAACGCACGCCATGATGATTCTATATTCGGGGACCTCCTGCCCGTTCAGCCACCGCTGCCGGATCGTGCTGCACGAAAAGGGCATGGATTTCGAGATCAAGGACGTCGATCTGCTCGAAAAGCCGGCGGAAATCGCCAGCATGAACCCGTACAACCAGGTTCCCGTCCTGGTCGAGCGCGAGCTCACCCTGTACGAGTCCAACATCATCAACGAGTACATCGACGAACGCTTCCCGCATCCCCAGCTGATGCCGCCCGACCCGGTCATGCGCGCCCGGGCTCGGCTGTTCCTGTTCAACATCGAGCGCGACCTGTTCAGCCACCTGGCCGACCTCAGGAGCAGCAACGCCAAGGTGGCCGACAAGGCCCGTGCCCTGGTGCGCGACAACCTGAGCCAGATCGCGCCGGTGTTCAACAAGCAGAAATTCATGCTGGGAGATGACTATTCGATGCTCGATGTCGCCATCGCCCCGCTGCTCTGGCGTCTGGAGCATTTCGGCATCCAGTTGCCGAAGCCGGCCGCCCCGCTGCTCAAGTACGCTGAACGCATCTTCAGCCGGCCGGCCTTCATCGAGGCCCTGACCCCGATCGAAAAAGCCATGCGCAAGTGAGCCCGCTGCCGCAACAACCCTATCTGTTGCGCGCCATGTATGAATGGTGCACGGATAGCGGTCACACTCCGCATATCAGCGTGCATGTCGATGGCCGCACCCAGGTCCCCCAGGCCTATGTCAAGGACGGCATGATCCTGCTCAACATCGGCCCGGGCGCCGTCCGCGACCTCCACATCGACAACGAATGGGTTTCCTTCTCGGCCCGCTTCGGCGGGGTCGCCCAGGAAGTGTTCGTGCCGGTCGATAACGTCCTCGCCATCTATGCCCGCGAGACCGGTGAAGGCATGGCCCTGCGCCCGCCGCCGGAAGCGCGTCCGGAAACCGTTGCCGAAGAATCCACCCCGATCGCCAGCCCCGCCGCCGCGACCGGCGAAGAACCCGCGCCCCCCTCCCGGCCGGGGGGTCGCCCCGCCCTGCGCGTGGTGAAGTAGCCCGGCGGCAGGAACGCATCATGTCAGGCCCCGCCCGCATCGGTCTGGTATCGATCAGCGACCGTGCCTCGGCCGGTGTGTACACGGATCAGGGCCTGCCCGCCTTGCGCGACTGGATGAATGCCACCCTGCTCAACCCGGTTCGATTCATCGAGCGACTCATCGCCGACGACCAGGCCGGCATCGAAGCCACCCTGATCGAGCTTGCCGACCGTGAAGGCTGCTGCCTGGTGCTGACCACCGGCGGCACCGGGCCGGCACCACGCGACGTCACCCCGGAGGCAACCGTGGCGGTGGCCGACAAGGTGCTGCCAGGCTTCGGCGAACAGATGCGGGCGGTCTCCCTGCGTTATGTGCCGACGGCCATCCTCTCCCGTCAGGTGGGCGTGACACGCGGCGGCTGCCTGATCCTCAACCTGCCCGGCCAGCCCAAGGCCATCGCCGAGACCCTGGACGGCGTATTCGCCGCCGTGCCCTATTGCATCGACCTGATCGGCGGCCCCTACCTGGAAACCCGCCCTGAACGCATCCAGGCCTTCCGTCCCAAGTCGGCGCGCCGCCCCGAACCGAACGAAAACCAGCCGGCTTAAGCCGGACGCGGACAGATGTCCGCCAGCGGTTCCGGGACATGGATGGCATATCCCTGGGCATAGTCGACTCCGATCTCGCCCACCACCGCCAGCACTTCCGGAGTGGTCACGAACTCGGCGACGGTATGCAGCCTGCGCAGCGAGGCCAGGCGGACCATCGACTCGATCACCGCCCGATCGTCGCCATCACGGTCTGCGTGGCGGACGAACAATCCGTCGATCTTGAGGCGGTTCACCTTGAACCGCTTCAGGTAGGCAAACGAGGACAGGCCACTGCCAAAATCATCGAGGGCCAGTTCGCAGCCCAGTTCGTTGCAGGCCGCGATCAGCTCGATGGCCTGGTCGAGCTGGGCGATTGCACAACTCTCGGTGATTTCGAACCCGACCCGGGCCGGCTCGATGGCATGACGCGCGAAGGTGTCGCGAATGAAATCGGCCAGGCCGGTATCGGCCAGTGAGGCTCCCGACAGGTTGATGTCGAGCCGGGGCGGGTCGATTCCGGCCTCGCGCCAGTCGCGCAGCTGGCGACAGGCGGCCTCGATCACCCAGCGATCGATGAGCGGCATGTTGCCGAAACGCTCGGCCGCCGGGATGAAACGATTGGGGGTGATGATCGAGCCATCCTCGCCACGCATCCGCACCAATACCTCGTAATGATCGACCAGTCCCGGTCGCAGGGCCTGGATGCGTTGCGCATGCAGGATCAGGCGATCATGGTCGAGTGCATCGGCAATCTGGCTGAGGGAGAGGAAATCCGCCTGCCGTTCCTTGAAATACTCGTCCTCGGGAAGATAGACCTGGGTCCGGTTGCGGCCCCGCTCCTTGGCGGCATAGCAGGCGGTATCGGCCGCCATCAACAGATCATCGACCGTATCCAGGCCAGCGACCGCCTCGGCGATGCCGATGCTGGCGCCGATGCGGAACCACTTGCCATCCCAGCTGAACGGCAGGCCGCGGATGTCGTCGATGATGTGCTGGGCCCGCGTCCGAGCCGCTTCGATATCCATTCCGGACAGAATCACCCCGAACTCGTCACCGCCAAGACGGGCCAGGAAGCCGGAGGTGAGCCGGCTTTGCATGAGCCGGGTGAGCTGTTGAAGAAGTGCATCGCCAGCACGATGGCCACAGGTATCGTTGACCAGCTTGAACTGGTCGAGGTCGATGTACAGGATGATCACACCACCCGAATCGACGCGGCCAGCCAGGGCTGCGCGCAACTCCTGCTCGAATGCACGGCGGTTGAACAGGCCGGTGAGCGCATCGTGGCTGGCGGCGTAGCGCAATTCCTCCTTGGCGAAATACTGCAAGGTGATGTCACGCAGGCTGGAGCGATAGCCCAGGCTACTGCCATCTTCGGCATGGATGGCTTGCCAGGACATCGCCACCCAGAGCACCCGGCCATCGCGGCAGACGATGCGCAGTTCGAGATCCTGGCCAGTCTCGCCAGACAGCGCCCGCCGGTGCTGTTGGCGAATCCGTTCGCGATCGTCGGGATGGACGATTGGAACGGGAAACTCCGGCATGTGCATGCACTCCTGCACCGAATAGCCGGTCATCCGCTCCACCGCGGGATTGACCCAGCGCAGACGTCCATCCGGGCCGAACCAGTTTTCCCAGGCATGGGTATAGTCGGCGATGGCGCGGAAGCGTTGCTCGCTCGAACGCAACTCGCTCATGCGCTGCTCGATGGCGCGCGTCATGGCATTGAAGCTCTCGCTCAGGGTGGCGATCTCGTCATCGCCGCGCAGGTCCAGCCGGACCCCGAAATCCCCCCCGGCGATACGCCGGCTGGCCTCGGCGAGCAGGTTGAAGTCACGGGTCAGCCAATAGCCCGTGGCGGTCAGCAGCAGCAGGGTGAGCGTGATCTCGATCAGGGCGATGGTCACGCTCTGGCGGAACAGCACCGCCCGGGCCTGAGTGATGAAACCGGTGGACAGGCCATATTGCACCTGGCCATAGCGCGCGCCCATGAATTCGACCGGAAACGCCACGTGGATGACCGAATCGGCGTCCGGCGTCCGGCTCGGTGCCGGCAGCGCGCGCCCAGCCGGCCAGTTCGCTGCCGCCAGCAGCCGTCCCTGGCGATCGCTGACGGCGAGATAGGTAACGTCACGGGCCGCGATCCAGCCTTCCAGGATATCGCGCAGGCTTGCATAGTCGCGCGCCGCCAGCGGCCCGGCCACCGCCGTCTTGTAAGCCAGCTCGATGGCCTGGATGCGGTGCTCGGCCTGCAACTCCATGTGCTCGCGGATCAGCCGCACGCTGTTGCCCACCAGCACCGCCAGCATGACCGCCTCGATGAGCAGGCTGGCGATCAGCAGCTTGACGCGCAATGAACGCAGGCGAAATCTCATCGTGACGATCAGCGCCCGGTCATGCGGCGATAGATGTCGACATAGGGACGCAATACCGCCAGTTCGTCACGCCCGATACGCTCGTAGCCTTCGAACCCGGTCTGGCCGAAAAACTCCCGCCCCTCAACTGTGGCCTCGAAACCGAACAGTGCCGCGTCGAGCGCCTTGAGCAAGGTGTCGCCGAGACGGGGATGAGCGACGCTGATCAGATGGGGAAGGCTCAGACCGGATGGAATGGCGCGCAAGCGGGCGCGGACATCGGCGGGAGCCTGGCGAAATGCCGTCGTGGTGGTCAGGCCGGCATCGACTTCGCCCAGAGTCGCAGCGGCAACTGCGGCGCCATGGGTCTGAACCTCGACGATCTGGTAATCCCGCCCGGCGATCAGCCCGTTTTCCTCCAAGCGCCGCAGCATGGCGATGCGGATCAGCGCCAGACGGTCGGCCATGGCCAGGCGCCGGCCACGCGCGTCGGTCAAGGTGCGCATCGGGCTGGCGACCGGAACGGCCAGGATGGGCTCCAGGCGGGCGCGGTAATTGGCCAGGGGACGGTAACCCCGTTCGATCGCCAACACCGCGAAATGCGGTGGACAAATGGCAAGGTCGTATTCGCCCGCCAGCAGGGTGGCGAGAAAGGCGTCGAAGCTGGGCGCGGTATGGAAATCCACCTCCCGGCCGAGGCGGTCTTCAAGGTGACGCACCAGCGGCCGATAGGTGGCAACCAGTGCCAGGGTGCTGTTGTAAGGATGCACCGCCACCCGGAGCGGTGTCCCACCCCTGGCGAAAACGGGCATCGCCATCCAGGCCAGTGCCTGGACGAGAAAATGACGGCGGAGGTCGTTCATCGGTCACACCCTGGGCGCCGGAATAGGGTGATTACAGCACAATTTCAGCCGCCGCCCCAATGCCCGGGCGGTCTACCCCACCAGCCTCAGCCGGCGCGCGCACAGAAACGGCGGCGGATGTACGCCTCGAATTCCCCGGCCAGCTCGGGATGCTTGAGCGCATACTCGACCGTGGCCTCCAGATAGCCGGCCTTGGTGCCGCAGTCGTAGCGCACCCCGTCGAACTCGTAGGCCAGTACCTGCTGTTCGCGGAGCATGGATTCGATGGCGTCGGTGAGCTGCAACTCACCCCCCGCGCCACGCTCGATGCCACGCAGATGGTCAAATATGCGTGGCGTAAGCACATAGCGGCCGACCACACCGAGGGTGGACGGCGCATCCTCCGGGCGCGGCTTCTCGACGATGCGGGTGACCCGGCGCAGACGCTCGGCGATGGGATCCGCGGCGACGATGCCATAGGAGGCTGTATCCTCCGGCGCCACGTTCTGCACCCCCACCAGCGAACACTGGTAATAGTCGTACAGCTCGCACATCTGCCGGGTCACCCCGGGCTCCGCGTCGATCAGGTCATCGGCGAGGATCACCGCGAACGGCTCATCGTTCACCGCCGGCTGGGCGCACAGCACCGCATGCCCCAGACCCATCGCCTCGACCTGGCGGATGTAGATGAAATTGACGTTGAGCGGAAAGGTGTTGCGCAGGCGTTCCAGCGTTTTGGTCTTGCCACGCATCTCCAGCTCCATCTCCAGCTCGTAGGCCTTGTCGAAATGGTCGGCGATGGCACGCTTGGTACGGCCGATGATGAAGATGAGATCGGTGATCCCCGCCGCTGCGGCCTCTTCCGCGGCGTACTGGATCAGCGGCTTGTCGACGATGGGCAGCATCTCCTTGGGGCTCGCCTTGGTCGCCGGCAGGAAGCGCGTACCCAGACCCGCGGCGGGAAAGACCGCTTTGGTAACCTTTTTCAATTCACTCCTCCATTCCTTCCAGCAATTGCATCAGGCCAGCCTCATCGACGATGCGGATGCCCAGTTCCCGGGCCCTGGCCAGTTTGGAACCCGGATCGGTACCGGCCACCACATAATCGGTCTTTTTCGACACACTGCCCGCCACCTTGCCGCCGGCCGCCTCGATGCGTGCCCGGGCCTCGTCGCGCGACAGCATGGGCAGGCTGCCGGTGAGCACAAATGTACGGCCGGCAAGAGGGGCATCGACGACCCGGCGTGGTTCACCATCGACCCAGGCGCCAACTGCGCGCAGCGCGGTGATGACGGCGAGATTGTGCGGCTCGGCGAAAAAGGCCAGGATCGAGCGCGCCACCACCGGCCCCACCTCCGGCACCGCCAGCAAGGCGCTCTCGTCGGCCGCCAGCAAGGCATCCAGTGCGCCGAAATGGCCAGCCAGGTCCTTGGCGGTCTGCTCGCCGACATTACGGATCCCGAGCGCATGGATGAAGCGGGCCAGCGGGCGGCCCCGACTGGAATCGATGGCGGCGATCAGGTTGGCGGCCGACCGTTCGGCCATCCGATCGAGACCGGCCAGGGTGGCCACGGACAAGCCGTACAGGTCGGCCGGGGTATGCACCAGACCGCGCTCGACCAGCTGGTCCACCAGCTTCTCACCCAGCCCCTCGATATCCATCGCCCGCCGGCCGGCGAAATGGAGGATGGCCTGCTTGCGCTGCGCCGGACAGGACAGCCCGTTGCCGCATCGCGCCACCGCCTCGCCCTCGATGC
>CAZOZD010000069.1:1564-2511 GCA_964584195.1 uncultured Burkholderiales bacterium | reverse complement strand
GGCAATGCTCCGGCAGGCGGAACGGCGGATGCAACGGTTCGACCCGATCGCGCATCGGCCGCCGTTCGGGGACCACCGCCACCACCTCTGGAATGACGTCACCGGCACGGCGGACGATCACGGTGTCGCCCACCCGCACGTCCTTGCGCGCCACTTCGTCCTCGTTGTGCAGGGTGGCATTGGTGATGGTCACTCCACCGACGAACACCGGCTTGAGCCGGGCCACCGGGGTCAAGGCGCCGGTGCGACCGACCTGTACCTCGATCGCCTCCACCGTGGTCAGCTCTTCCTGGGGCGGATATTTATGCGCCACCGCCCAGCGCGGTTCGCGCGCTACGTAGCCCAGCCGTTCCTGCAGGTCAAGGCGGTTGACCTTGTACACCACGCCATCGATGTCGAAGGGCAGCCGGTCGCGGCGCGCGGCAATCGCACGGTGAAACCCGGCCATGGATTCCGGGCCAAGGCCAACGATCCGCTCTTCGCACACCGGCAGGCCGAAGTCGGCCAGGGCATCGAGCAGGTCTGAATGGGTGGGCGGCCGCACCCAGCCAATCACCTCGCCCACGCCATAGGCATAGAAGGACAAGGGCCGGCTGGCAGCCACCCGGGGATCAAGCTGGCGGATGCTCCCGGCCGCGCCATTACGTGGATTCACCAGGGTGGGCAGGCCCGCGGCGCGCTGGTGGGCGTTGTAGCGCTCGAAGGCATCGCGGCGCATGTACACCTCGCCACGCACCTCCAGCACCGCCGGCGGGACTTCACTGCGCAGGCGCAGCGGGATGCCGCGCACGGTACGCACGTTCTGGGTCACGTCCTCGCCCGTCTCGCCATCGCCGCGGGTGGCGGCGCGAACCAGCACGCCGGCCTCGTAACGCAGCGAGATCGCCAGCCCGTCGAACTTCAGTTCGGCGGCATATTCCAGCGGCGGATCGGACTCGACGAGCCCC
>CAZOZD010000069.1:0-1554 GCA_964584195.1 uncultured Burkholderiales bacterium | reverse complement strand
AGTTCACGGCGCACGCGGGCATCGAATGCATGGGCCCCCGCAGGTGTACTGTCGGTCTCGGTGCGGATCGAGCGCATCGGAATCGCATGCCGGACCGAAGCGAATGCGGCAAGCGCCTGGCCGCCGACCCGCCGGGTGGGCGAATCCGGGCTCGCCAGCTCAGGATGCTCGGCCTCGAGCCGCTGCAACTCCTGGAACAGCCGGTCATATTCGGCATCCGGCAGGATCGGCTGGTCAAGGACGTAATAGGCGTGGTTTGCCTGCTCGATGCGGGCGCGCAATTCGCGGATTCGCCCCTCCGCATCATCCCTCACGCCGCATCCTCACGCGAACAGGCGTAGCGCGCGTTCACCGCCGGGCGGGATGTCGCGCGCATGCATGCGTGCATAGAACTCGTCCAGACGCTGGCGATCCTTATGCAGGCTGTCCTGGCTGACCGGGCGACCGCGATCGTCGACCAGGCGGCCCGGCAGGCGGGCGGCCAGATCGAACCCAAGCCGGGTCATGCGGTCGAACACCACCAGCCCGTCGGCCACCCGGGGCACGTCGAACAGCAGGGTCACGCCATGCGTGCTGAACCCACCCGCGGCGGGAAATGGCCGTTCTTCCTGGTTCACCAGCGAAAACAAGGCGCGCCCCGCACCATCACGCAACACGTAGCTGCCATCCTCGGCCGGCCGCAATCCAGCCTCGGCGGCCAGGCGGAGGATGTCCTCGCCCCGGAACGGCTCGCTGTCGGGCGAAACCACGTTGAGTCCGATCAGGACATCGACCTCGATGCAGAACTGGTCGAGTTCGCGCGCCAGCTCCAGGGCCGCGCGTTTCTCCGGGCACGACACCGCGCCGCCGTGCTCGGTGGCGAATGCGTACAGTGCCTGGCAAAAGGCATCCAGCTCAGCTTCCCGGATCGCCCCGGAGCGGTCGGCGAGCTGGATGCCCAGTTCTACCACCGGATAGGCGCTGGCCGGGCGCGATCCCAGCTCCTCCCAGGCCCCGTCCGAACGCTGGCCGATGGCGCGCACCGGCTTGCCCAGGGCGCGCAACTGGCGCAGCAGGCCGGTGAAGGCGGTCTGCTCGGCCTGACCGAAGCGGAGGCGGGCGATGTATTCGGTACCCGCGTCCAGACGCCCACCCGTCACTACGCTGGCCACGGGAGAGGTTGGCGCGGCCGGAGCCGGCTGGGCTGCGGCGGGTGGCCGCGGCTCGGAGAACTCGGGCGGCGATTCGATCTCGATGCGTGGTGGACGCGAAGGCGGCTCCACCACGACCGGCTCCGGCACCGGCCGGGACGCCGGTGCCGGAGAAGGTGGTGGCGGCGGCGAAGCCGGAGCGACGACATCATCCAGCGCCGGTGCCGCATCGAGTCCCGGCCCCCATTCCAGCGACTGCGCACCATGGAACGCAGACGTGTCGCCGGGCGCCTCCTCGCTGAGACGCAATACCGGCCCCTCCTCGGCCGGCCGGCCGGGTAAGTCGGGAGCGCCCAGTTCCACCTCCTCGCGCTTGCCGGAGAACATCTGATCGACCTGACGGCGCAGGCGGCGCTCCTGCAAC
>CAZOZD010000068.1:0-9915 GCA_964584195.1 uncultured Burkholderiales bacterium | reverse complement strand
CCGCCGATCTGGAGACCGCAGCCAACACCCTGGAAGAGGCCATCCGCCGCATCGATGCCGAGACCCGCGCCCGCCTGCGGGCGACCTACGACAGCGTCGACACCGAATTCCGCCGCCTGTTCACCGAGCTGTTCGGCGGCGGCGAGGCGAGCCTCATCCTCACCGGTGAGGAGATCCTCGACGCCGGGCTGGTGGTGATGGCACAGCCGCCCGGCAAGAAAAACAGCTCCATCCACCTGCTCTCCGGTGGCGAGAAGGCGCTGACCGCCATTTCACTGGTGTTCGCGTTCTTCCGCCTCAATCCGGCACCGTTCTGCCTGCTCGACGAGGTCGACGCGCCGCTCGACGACAGCAACACCGAACGCCTGTGCCGGCTGGTGGAGAAGATGTCGGCCGAGACCCAGTTCATGTTCATCACCCACAATCGCATCACCATGGAGCTGGCCCAGCATCTGGTCGGCATCACCATGCCGGAACCAGGCGTATCGAGGCCGGTGGCGGTGGACGTGGAGGATGCACTGCGTCTGGCGGAGGCCGCCTGATGCAATCCTGTCCCGGGAAGGGCCTCATCATGAAACGATGGTTTGAATCGCATCGGTCACGCCCCGCCGGGCATGTGCTGCTCACACTGCTGCTCACACTGCTGCTCGCACCCGGCGCAGGTTCCCTCGCCGCGGCGCCCAAGCTGGTCAGCCGGCCCCTGGCCGAGATCGCACTCTATCCGGAGCGGGTGGCGCAAGCACAGGTGGTGTCGCTCAACCAGAGCCGCATCGCTGCCGAGATCGCCGGCCGCATCGTCGACCTGTCGCTGGAAGTGGGGCAAACCGTGGCACGCGGTGCGGTCATCGCCCGCCTCGATTGCCGCGACCATGAGCTGGCGGTCGATCGCGCCCGCGCCACGCTCGACATGGCCGAAGCCCGTTCAGCCCTCGCCCGGCAACAGGGCGCACGGGCACAGGAGCTTGCTCAACGCAACTTCATCGCCGGCGAGATGCTGGACGCGCGCCTGGCCGAGTCGAAGAGTGCCGAGGCGGAGGTCAACGCCGCCCGCGCCGCACTGGCCAGCGCCGAACACACGCGCGGCAAATGCGTGCTGCGCGCACCCTTCGCCGCAATCGTCAGCCAGCGTCTGGGCAGCGTGGGCGAGCTGGCGGCACCGGGCACGCCGCTGTATCTGCTCATCGACCGGGGGCGCATCGAGGTGCGGGCCGAGCTTTCCCCCGGTGAGGCGGCCGAGCTCGGGCACGCCCGCGCCGAACCGCGTTTTGCTGGCGAGTCGGGCACGGCTCGTGTGCGCCTGATCCGCGTCTCGCCGGCCCTCGACCCGGCCACACGCCAGGTCGAGGCCCGCCTGCGCTTCGTGGCTGACACCCTGCCCGCAGGCAGCGGCGGTCGGCTGGTCTGGCGCACGGGCACGCCGCATCTGCCGGCCAGCATGCTGGTGCGGCGTGGTGCGCAGCTCGGGGCGTATGTTCTGGAAGGCGGCAAGCCGCGCTTCATCGCCCTGCCCGAGGCCCGCGAGGGCCGGCCCGCGGCGGTGGACCTGCCCCTGGATACGCGCATCGTCACCCAGGGCCAGCAGGCCCTGCGCTGAGTGCCCCGCACGACCCGCCAAGCGCGATGACACCCTATCAACGCCTGATCAGCAACCACCCGCTGGCCAACATCGCCTTCGCGGTGGTGCTGGTGATGGGCGTGCTCGCCTATCTGTCGATGCCACGCGAGCAGGACCCGGAGATCAACTTCAACTGGCTGGTGGTCACGGCCGTCCTGCCCGGGGCCGGCGCCGAGGATGTCGAGCGCAAGGTGGTCCAGCCGCTGGAAGACGCCCTGGCCCGCATCCAGGACATCCGTTTCATCTCCAGCAGCAGCCGCGATGGAGTGGCCAGCATCCTGGTGCGCTTTCGCGACATCGGTGCGCGCGAGTTCGACAAGCGTGTGCAGGACCTGCGCCGCGAGGTCCAGGCGGCGGCGGACCGGGAGCTGCCGCGCGAGGCGACCACCCCGGTGGTGTGGGAAATCACCACCTCGAACGGCTTCCCCACCGCCATGCTGCTCATCGAGGGAAACGCATTCGACGAGCCGCTGCGAGCCACCGCCCGGGCGGTGATGCAGGATCTGGAGCGCATGCCGGGCATCGATCAGGTGGTGCCCACCGGTCTTGCCGATCCCGAGCTGCGCCTGACCTACCGCCCCGAGGCGCTGGCGGCACGCGGACTGACGCCGGTCGACCTGGCCGATTCCGTGGCACGCTGGTTCCAGGACACCCCGGCCGGTCGCGCCCGGGTCGGTGAACAGGAATGGCTGCTGCGCGTGCTGGGCCAGCATGCCGATCCCGGCCACCTGGCCAGCCTGACCGTGTTCAGCGGCCGCGGCGACCGGCACCTGCCGCTCGCGGAGGTGGCCGAAGTCAGCCGTGAACGTGAAAAACCCGACCGTCTGGTCAGCCATGCCGGCCAGCCCGCGGTGCTGCTGGCGATCAACAAGCGCAGCCAGGCCAACACCCTGGAGCTGGTGGCGCGCATCCAGGGCTACATCGACAGCCGCAATCCGGCCTTTGCCGAGCGCGGCATCCGGCTGTCCCTGCTCGACGACCAGACCGTGGCCACCCGCCAGGCCATCGGCGTGATGCAGCGCAATGCATTGCAGGGGCTGGCCCTGGTGCTGCTCCTGACCTGGCTGTTCCTGGGCAGCCGCCTGGCGCTGCTGGTCTCGGTCGGCATCCCGTTTTCACTGGCGGGCACATTCTGGGCCCTGCACGGGCTGGATTTCACCCTCAACCTGACCGTGCTGCTGGGCGTGATCATCGCCCTGGGCATGCTGGTGGACGATGCCGTGGTGATCCTGGAGGACATGTATTACCGCATGACCCGCGGCACGCCGGCGCTGCAAGCCGCCTCCGATGCGGTGAGGAGCGTCGGCCTGCCGGTGCTGGCCGCGGTGCTCACCACCATCGCCGCGTTCCTGCCCTTGATGCTCTTGCCCGGCATCGTCGGCAAATTCATGTTCGTGGTGCCGCTGGTGGTGACCCTGGGCCTTCTGGTGAGCCTGTTGCAGGCCTACTGGATCCTGCCGGCGCACGTATGCCTGATCAATCCGGATTTCGTCCGTCCCAGCCGCCTGCACGGCTGGCGCACCCGCTTCAATCATGCCCTGCGCCTGAAATATTCGCGCCTGTTGATCCGCATCATGCGCTGGCCCAGGCTGTCGCTGGCCGCCATGGGCCTGGCCTTCCTGCTGGCGCTTCATGCGGTGTTCGGCGGCTGGGTAAAGCAGCAGTTCTTCGCATTCGATCCATTGCGCCTGTTCTATGTCAGCCTGGACATGCCGCCCGGTACCGCCATCGATGTCACCCTGCGCGAGACCGAACGCCTGGAACGGGCAGTCCTCAGGCACGTCGAGGCCGGTGAACTGCGCGCCTCGGCCAGCTATGCCGGCATCAAGTTCACCGACACCGAGCCGCTCTACGGTGATGCATACGGCCAGGTGGTGGTTTCGCTCGCCCCGCGCGAAGGCGAGATGCGCGGCAGCGATGTCCTCGTCGCGGCCATGCGCGAGGAGATCGAGTCGATGCACTGGCCCGGCGCGGTCAGCTTCACCGTGCTCTCCGGCGGTCCGCCCACGGCACGGCCGATCAAGGCCCGCCTGCGCGGCGACGATTACGACGAACTGCGCCGCGCCGCCGACCGCCTGCGCGAACTCATCGCGGCCATCCCGGGCAGCCGCGACATCGTCGACGATGACCTGCCCGGTCGCCACGAATACGTGCTGCGCGTCAACGCCGAGGCGGTGCGCGCGCTCGGCCTCGATCCGGCCTGGGTGGCGCGCATGGTACGGCTTGCGGGCGATGGCGAGATCGTCGCCGAAATGCGGCACCAGGGCAAAAAGGTGGACGTGCGGGTGCGTGGCCCGGAAACCCCGTGGACCGACATCGACCAGTTGCTGGAGACCCCCGTGGCCCTGCCCGGCGGCGGCAATACCCGCCTCGGCGCTCTGGTGGAGGCGCAGCCGCGCGTGGCCAAGGGACTGATCCGCAATTACGACCTGCGTCGCGCCATCACCGTCGAGGCCGACCTCGACAAAAGCATTACCGACACCCTCGCCGCCAACGAACAGTTGCGCGCCGCCTGGGCAGCGGAAGCCGCGCGCTTTCCCGGCGTTTCCATCGATTACTCCGGCGAGCTGGACGACATCCAGGAAAGCCTGGACGCGATGGCCCGCCTGTTCCTGCTCGGCATCGGCCTGATCTATCTCATCCTCGCCACCCAGTTCCGCAGCTACTGGCAACCGATGCTGATCCTGGCCACCGTGCCGATGGCATTCACCGGCGTGACCGCCGGGCTTCTGGTATCGGGCAACCCGCTCAGCCTGTACACCCTGTACGGCGTCATTGCGCTCACCGGCATCGCCGTCAATTCGGCGATCGTCCTGATCGACGCCGCCAATGCCCGCCTGCGCGCCGGCATGGGCGTGCTGCACGCCGCCATCTATGCCGGTCGGCGCCGGGTGGTGCCGGTGCTGATCACCACATTCACCACCATCGGCGGCCTGATCTCGCTGGCCCTGGGCCTGGGCGGCAAGTCCCTGCTGTGGGGGCCGGTGGCCTCCGCCATCGTCTGGGGCCTGATGGTATCGACCGCGCTCACGCTGTTTCTGGTGCCCCTGCTCTACCGCGTGTTCATGGCCCGCACGGCGAGTGGCGGCAGGTTCCGATCCGGGGTAAAGTGAGTGCCCGGCCACGCCAGCACTGCATCTTCGACATGACCCCCTCGCACATCCTGATCGTCGACGATAACCAGTCCAACCTGGTCCTGATGAAGGGCCTAATCCGGAAGCTCGACGAGCCAACCGAAACGGTCACCTTCGAAGATCCGCTCATGGGTTTTGGCTGGTGTGCCGAAAACACCCCCGACCTGCTCATCGTCGATTACATGATGCCCGACATGGACGGCATCGAATTCATCACCAGCTTCCGCGCCATCCCGGCCCTGGCCGAGATACCGGTACTGATGGTCACCGCCGACCACGACCGCGAAACACGCTACCGCGCCCTCGAATCGGGCGCCAGCGATTTCCTCAACAAACCCATCGACGGCGCCGAATTCCGCGCCCGGGTGCGCAACATGCTCGCCCTGCGTCGCAGCCAGAAGGCGCTGGCTGACCGCGCCGCCTGGCTGGAAGAGGAAGTGGCCAAGCGTACGGACTGGATCTACGAGCGCGAACGGGAAATGATCATGCGCCTGTCGCGTGCCGCCGAGTTCCGCGACCCCGAGACCGGCGCCCACATCCAGCGCATGTCCAACTACTCCAGGCTGATCGCCGAGGCCATGAACCTGTCCCGCGACGAACAGAAACTGGTGCTTAAAACCGCCCCCATGCACGATGTCGGCAAGATCGCCATCCCCGACCGCATCCTGCTCAAGCCGGGCCGCCTCGATGCGGACGAACTGGTGATCATGCGCGGCCATGCGGAAGCCGGTTACCAGATCCTCGCCGACAGCCCTTCCGAGATGTTGCAGGTGGCTGCGGTGATCGCCCGCTCGCATCACGAGAAATTCGACGGCAGCGGCTATCCCCTCGGCCTCAAGGGCGAGGCCATCCCCCTGCACGGCCGCATCGTCGCGGTCGCGGATGTGTTCGACGCACTCACCACCGAACGGCCCTACAAGAAACCCTGGAGCATCGAGGACGCCCTGCGTTTCCTGCGCGATGGCGCTGGAAATCATTTCGACCCTGCCTGCGTCGAAGCATTCATCGACCGGCTCGACGACGCCCTGGCCATCCGCGAGCGTTACCAGGACGAAAAACCGTCGCTGGCCCACCTCTAACGACTGCCGGCCCGGGACAAGGAGCGTACCCCATGCCCACACCCCAGCCCGATCTGGCCACGGCGCTCGCCCGCCTGGAAGGCGACGCCGAACTGCTGGGTGAGCTGATCGACCTCTTCCTCGCCGACGGCGAGAGCTACCTGGCCGAACTCGACACCGCCCTCGCCCGCGAGGACCAGGCCGGACTGCAACGGGCCGCGCATACCCTGAAGGGCGTTCTGGCCACGTTCTGCGCCGAACCGGCCTGCACGCTCGCGTTCCGCCTCGAACAGGCCGCCCGGGAACAGCCCCCCGGCGCGCTCGCCCCGCTCTGCGCCGAGCTGAACAAAGCCGTACGGGATCTGCTTGCGCAATTGAAAAATTGAAATGCCAAAACATGGCGGAAACCCAAACCAGGCTTCGCCGGACACCCTCACCCTCCCCTTTCCCAATGGGAGAGGGAGGATTTTTGCCTCTCCCTGCGGGAGAGGCCGACGCGAAGCGGCGGGTGAGGGTGAACGAGCGCAAAGCGCTCGTTCCAACTGCAGAATTAACGTGAAGGATTCATGAGCCAACGCACCAGCCCAATCTCCTTCCGGACCGATGCCGTAGCCCCATTGCGGTACAATGGCGCCCCGGACAAGGAAGCGTGGCCGAGCGGTTTAAGGCACCGGTCTTGAAAACCGGCGATGGGCAACCATCCGTGAGTTCGAATCTCACCGCTTCCGCCAACCCGATGTCGATCTGGACAGCTCTGGAACAACAATCCGCGTGTTCAGGCTATTGCGTTGCTTGCCTGGTCCGGATGCGGCCATCACCCCGGTCCTTTTCATGCCTGTCTTCATGCAAGCCCCCTGATCCGCAAGGCCGGGCTGACTGCCGGAGAATTCGTGAATGAAGATATGGGTGGATGCGGATGCCTGTCCGGTCGTCATCAAGGAAATCCTGTTCCGGGCCGCGACCCGGACCCGAACACCGCTGACGCTGGTGGCCAACCGTCTGATCAGGGTACCGACCTCACCCTGGATCCATGCACTCCAGGTCGCACACGGCTTCGACGTCGCGGATGAGGAAATCATCCGCCGGGTCGAGCCGGGCGATCTGGTCATCACCAACGACATCCCGCTCGCCGCTGCCATTCTCCAGCGGGGTGCAGAAGCACTCAGCCCCCGGGGCGAGCCCTTTTCTCCTGAAACCATTGCCGCACAGTTGACGATGCGCGACTTCATGGACACCTTGCGTTCGAGCGGTGTTCAGACGGGCGGCCCAGAGGCGCTGAGCCAGGCCGACCGCAAGGAATTCGCCGGCCAGCTTGACCGCTGGCTGACCCGGAATACCCACCGAGCCGTTCGTCCCGGCATGGACGGTGAATGCTGAACGACGCATACCGGCAGTAATGTCCCGCACCCGACATGCCAAAGTATGCAACGGCCGGCTCGTCCTGATCGGCCTGGCCACTCGCGGACAGGTGAATCTTTCCAGCCAGCGGCCCTTTGCCATGGCCGGGAGTGGTAAAACCGCTCCGTTGCCTACCCTTGGAATGGCCCTCCCGACCCGGACAAGCCAGGACGGACCGGACCCCGGTCGATGCACCCGAGGCAACGGGTCGAAGTGAAGATTGCGGATGTGGCGGAATTGGTAGACGCACTGGATTTAGGTTCCAGCGCCGCAAGGCGTGGGGGTTCGAGTCCCTTCATCCGCACCAGATCCGTTGGCCAGGCCCTTTGATCGCCCCCGGGCCGGGCTGCGCCCAACCCGCCCCGAGGGAGTGCATGAAAACCCAGGACGGCACTTCTTATTCTTGAGAGACCGGTCTTCAGCGGATCCACAGCCGCACTCCTCGCCACGTTGGACTCATTGCCATGTCCCAGATCACCCTCGCCCTGTCCAAGGGCCGCATCTTCGAAGAAACCCTGCCGCTCTTGAGCGCGGCCGGCATCACCCCGGACGAGAATCCGGAATCGTCACGCAAGCTCATCATCGGCACCAACCGGCCGGACGTGCGCCTGATCATCGTGCGCGCCTCCGACGTCCCCACCTATGTCCAGCACGGCGCTGCCGATCTCGGCGTGGCCGGCAAGGACGTGCTGATGGAGCATGGCGGTGACGGCCTCTACCAGCCGGTCGACCTCAACATCGCCCGTTGCCGGATGATGGTGGCCACGCCGGTCGGTTTCGACTACGAGTCGGCGGTGCGGCGCGGCTCCCGCCTGCGGGTGGCGACCAAGTACGTGCAGACCGCGCGCCTGCATTTCGCCGCCAAGGGCGTGCATGTGGACCTGATCAAGCTGTATGGCTCGATGGAACTGGCGCCGCTGGTGGGGCTGTCCGATGTCATCGTCGACCTGGTATCCACCGGTGGCACGCTGAAGGCCAACAATCTGGTCGCGGTGGAGGAAATCTGCACGATCAGCTCGCGGCTGGTGGTCAACCAGGCGTCGATGAAACTCAAGCACGGGCTCATCCAGCCACTCATCGAGACCTTCCGGCGCGCCGCTGCCCCGGCGATATAATCCCCTGTCCACTCCATCCTCCCGATCCCGCCATGGCCACGCTCAACCTCACCCGACTCGATTCCAGCCAGACCGATTTTTCCGCGCGCCTGAATACATTGCTGAGCTTTTCGGACGAGACTGATCATCGCGTCACTTCGGCGGTGGAAGAGATCCTGGCGGCGGTGAAACGCCGTGGCGATGCCGCAGTGCTCGAATACACCGCCCGCTTCGATCGCCTGACGGCCACGGCGATGGCCGAGCTGACGTTGCCGCGAGCGCGTCTGGAAGCCGCGCTCGCCACCCTGCCCGGCCAGCTCGAACGCGCCCTGCGCCTGGCCGCGGAGCGTGTCCGCGCCTATCACGAGCGTCAGCTCCAGTCCTCCTGGACCTACACCGAACCGGACGGTACCGTACTGGGGCAACAGGTGACCGCGCTCGACCGGGTCGGCCTGTACGTGCCGGGCGGCAAGGCGGCCTACCCCTCTTCCGTGCTGATGAACGCGATTCCCGCCAAGGTGGCGGGCGTCAAGGAACTGGTCATGGTGGTGCCCACTCCGGACGGGGTGGTCAACGACCTGGTACTCGCCGCTGCCGCCGTATCCGGGGTGGACCGGGTGTTCACCATCGGTGGCGCCCAGGCGGTCGCGGCCCTGGCCTACGGCACCGAGACCGTGCCCCAGGTGGACAAGATCGTGGGGCCGGGCAATGCCTATGTCGCCGAGGCCAAGCGCCGGGTGTTCGGCATCGTCGGTATCGACATGATCGCCGGTCCGTCCGAAATCCTGGTGATCTGCGATGGCCAGACCGATCCGGACTGGATCGCCATGGACCTCTTTTCCCAGGCCGAGCACGATGAACTGGCGCAGTCCATCCTCATCTCCCCCGATGCGGCCTTCCTCGATGCCGTGGCCGCCAGCATCGACAGGCTGTTGCCGACCATGCCTCGCCAGGAAGTGATCCGCACCTCGCTGGCCAACCGGGGCGGGCTGATCCTCTGCCGCGACCTCGACGAGGCGGCCGGGATCGCAAACCTCATCGCCGCCGAGCATCTGGAACTGTCCGTGGCCGACCCCGAGGCGATGTTGCCGAAGATCCGCCACGCCGGCGCCATCTTCATGGGCCGCAACACCTGCGAGGCACTGGGCGACTATTGCGCCGGCCCCAATCACGTCCTGCCGACCTCGCGCACCGCGCGCTTTTCCTCGCCGCTGGGGGTGTACGACTTCCAGAAGCGCTCCAGCCTGATCCACGTATCCGCCGCGGGCGCCGGAACCCTGGGCGAGGTGGCTGCTGCGCTGGCCTACGGCGAAGGACTGCAGGCACACGCCCGCTCCGCCGAATACCGCGCCAGGGGCTGAGCGTCCGGCCGCCCCGGCTGAAGCAGGCCCCGGGCCGCATGCCGGGCGTGAATTTTTTCGGCTATCCCGTTCCCCGTCGCGCTGGTTGTTTGATACCATTGCGCCTCGCCGTGTGCCGGCGCGACCGGGCTTTACCGAGTGCGCCCGGACGGCCGGCGACCAGAACCAAGCCGACAACACACAAGGTAGACAAGAGGCTCATGGCAGACACTGACTAATCCGCGCACACGAAAGCTGGCTGGGATGTCCCGGCTG
>CAZOZD010000067.1:0-9948 GCA_964584195.1 uncultured Burkholderiales bacterium | reverse complement strand
ATCCGCACGGCGCCAAGCTCAGGACCTATCTCGACGACATGGCCCCGGCGGTAGCACTCGGCCCCGACGCACTGATCATGGCCGACCCAGGCCTCATCCTGCTGGCGCGCGAGACCTGGCCGGAGATGCCGATCCACATCTCCGTGCAGGCGAATACGGTGAATGCCGCCGCGGTACGATTCTGGCGCCAGGCCTGTGTGGCACGCGTGATCCTGTCGCGCGAGCTGTCGCTGGAGGAGATCGCCGAGATCCGTGACGCCTGTCCGGACACCGAGCTGGAGGTGTTCGTGCATGGCGCGCTGTGCGTAGCCTATTCCGGCCGTTGCCTGCTCTCCGGCTACTTCAACCATCGCGATCCCAACCAGGGCACCTGCACCAATGCCTGCCGCTGGGACTACACGCTCAACCCGGCCCGCAGCGACGCCGCCGGCGACGTATGGTTGCTGGAGGAAAACGAGCGCCGCCGGGGCAGCTACATGCCGATCGAGGAGGACGAGCACGGCACCTACATCCTCAACTCGAAGGATCTGCGCGCCATCGAGCATGTGCAGCGCCTGATCGGGATCGGCGTCGATTCGCTCAAGATCGAAGGCCGCACCAAGAGTCCGTATTACGTCGCCCGCGCCTGCCAGTCGTATCGTCAGGCCATCGACGACGCAGTCGCCGGGCGGCCGCTCGATCCACGCCTCCTCGGCCAGCTCGAAGGGCTGGCCAACCGCGGCTACACCGGCGGCTTCTACCAGCGTCACACTCCCGCCGCATACCAGAACTACCTGCGCGGTCATTCCGAGTCGGGCCGCAGCCAGTATGCCGGTGACATCGTCGAATACGATGCCGGACGCGGTCTGGCCCGCATCGAGGTGAAGAACCGCATTGCGCTCGGCGACCGCATTGAACTGGTGCAGCCGGCCGGTTGCCGGGAATTCCGCGTCGATGCACTCTACACCCTGGCGGGCGAGGCCACCGACTGCCTGCCCGGCAGTGGCCACGCCGGCTGGCTGCCGCTGCCGGCCGACAGTGTCGGCGCATTTGTCGCCCGCTTCATCGCCACGCGTGAAACCGCGAGCGGACCGGCTTGACCTCGAACCGGCCCGGGCCATAATCCAAAGCGGACCTCATTCCCCCGACAAGGAGAACACCATGCGCACCCCGCTCGTACTCTTCGCCCTGGCCGCATTCACGCTCGCTGGCTGCGGCACCACCTATGTCATCCAGACCAAGGACGGACGCGAATTCGTCGCCACCCAGCGGCCCGACGTATCCGACAACCGCTACGTCCAGTTCGTCACCAAGGACGGCAAGAAGATGATGCTCAAGCAGGACGAGGTGTCGACCATTCGCGAGAAGTGAGTGGTCGCTGACAGGTTCCGGGAAGAACACACGCACCATGCACGGTCCCAGTCCTGCGGAAAAGCATCCGATGGCGGGTTTCCCCCAGGTGTGCTTCATTCGCAACACGGTCAATAACCCCAACATCCAGATTGGCGAATACACCTACTACGACGACCCCGAGGACTCGGAAAACTTCGAGCGGAATGTCCTCTATCACTATCCGTTCGTCGGCGACAAACTGATCATCGGCAAGTTCTGCGCGCTCGCGCGGGGCGTGAAGTTCATCATGAATGGCGCCAACCACATGATGTCCGGCATCTCCACCTACCCCTTCCAGATTTTCGGCCATGGCTGGGAGGGACTGGATCTGGGCGAGGACGCGTTTCCATACAAGGGCGACACGGTGATCGGTCATGACGTATGGATTGGTTACGAGGCCCTCATCATGCCGGGCGCGAAGATCGGCAATGGCGCCATCATTTCAGCACGCGCCGTGGTGACCGGCGATGTACCGGCCTACACCATCGTCGGTGGCAACCCGGCGCGACCGATCCGGCCGCGCTTTTCCCCTGACACGGTGGCAGATCTGGAAGCCATCGCCTGGTGGGACTGGCCCGTTGAGAAGATCAGCCGCAATCTGGCGGTGATTGTCTCGGCCAATGTCGAGGCACTGCGCGCTTGCGCATGAGCCACAGCGAATCCGCTTCGCCTCAATGCAGCTTCCCGGCCTCGTGCCGACCCAGCCCGCTGGCCAGACCTTCGGCGAACACCCGCGCGGTGTCGGCCTTGAAGCGGTCGGCGAGCTTCTGTGCATCGCGGATCAGGGCCCGCGCCCAGAGCTCCCCGCCCATGCCGCCGCCCGGGGCATTGCGATCCTCGACGTCGGCGAACCGTGGATAGAAGATGCGCCGGCTGCGGGGACGGTCGAACCACCATGCATTGCGGGCGGCATATTCGTAGCCGAAGGGCAACAGGGCGGCACCGAATTCGGCCCCGAAGGGGTAGCCTTCCGCGCCCTCGCCGACCCGGGCGATGAAGCCCGCCGCCGCCAGGCGCGCCACCAGCCGCTCCACCTCGCGCAGGTGGACATGGGCTACATAGAGGTAGTGACTGCGTTGCAGGGTCCAGGCCGTCTCGCCCTCGGCATCGGTCTCGTGCGCCGGCATGTCGGCGGCCGGCGTGCCAAGCGCGTTGACATGGTGCATGACCAGGCCGACCGGATGCGCAAGCATCGGGTGGTTGCGGCCCTCGATGTAGTTCACCACGCTGAAGCCGTAGCGCACATAGGCATCCACCGGAGTACGCAGGCTCGCGTCGGCGGCAAGGGCCTTGTGCAGGTCGTACAGGGCCAGCAGGCGGTCGGCCGGTACCGGCATGACCAGGGTCGTCCGATGACCATCGGGGAAGCCGCCTACCACGGCGTCTTCCTCGCGGTGCGGGAACACGCGCAGGTTGTAGCCGACCTCCAGCTTCTGGCCGAGCTTGTCGAGCCATGCGCCGGGGTGGACGGTCTGGACCGTATGACCCAGGTCGTCGAAACGCTCGGCCTGGGTGAGTGTGACCACCTCGTCGCCCGCGAATGCGAGCTCCAGCGAGGACAGCTTGCCGGCGTAGCGGAAGCGAGCGCGGTGGCCCGCGGCATCCTGCCACTCTGCGGACCAGCCGCGTTTCTCGAAACGGAAACTCTCTGCCACCAGGTCACCGAGCAAGAGGCGCGAAGGCAGGTCGGCCACGCCTTGCACTTCAGCCGGGGTCGCCACCGGGAGATGCACCGGGCGGTCGATGCGGGGCAGGTTGAGCAGCCTTGGAAAGGCCGGCGCGGTGCCGGTGGTGTCTGGATCGGCCATGTGCATACCCGAGTATTTAACTAGGGTATAGCGTATCAGGAAGCCGGGTCGCTGGCCAGTGCCGCCAGGATTCAGCCGGGCGCCGCGCCGTTGTAATAGTCCTCGAACTCGGCCACCGGCATCGGCCGGGCGAACAGATAGCCCTGGTACATCTCGCATTGCAAGGCGCGCAGCACGGCGAACTGGGCCTCGTCCTCGACCCCTTCGGCGACCACGTTCAGGCGCAGGTTCTTGCCCAGACTGACGATGGTGGCGGCGATCGGACAGCCTTCCGGAGTGCGGGCGATATCCTCGACAAAAGATCGGTCGATCTTCAGGGTGTCGATGGGAAAACGTTGCAGATAACGCAGCGAGGAATAGCCGGTGCCGAAATCATCGATGGCGATGCGCACCCCCAGTGCCTTGATGGCATGCAGGCTGGCGATGCAGCGGTCGATGTCGCCGGCCATCGCGCTCTCGGTGATCTCCAGCTCGAGCAGGGCAGGTGGCAGGCCGGTTTCGCCCAGCACATCGGCAACCATGCGCGGCAGCCCGTCCTGGCGGAACGAGCGCGGCGACAGGTTGACTGCGACGTGGAACGGACGCCCCCGCCGCATCAAGCGGACCGCCTGACGACAGGCCTCGCGCAGGATGTATTCGGTGATCGGCTCGATCAGGCCACTGTCCTCGGCCACGCCGATGAACTGTGCAGGCGGCACCGGGCCGTATTCGGCACTGTGCCAGCGCGCCAGGGCCTCGACGCCGACGCAACGCCGCTCGCGATCGACCTTGGGCTGGAACCAGACCTCGATCTCGTCTCGCTCCAGGGCGCGGCGCAGGCCGCTTTCGATACGCACCCGCTCGGTGGCGAGCTGATTGAGACGTTTGGTGAAGAACTGGAAATTGTTCTTGCCCCTCTCCTTGGCCAGATACATCGCGGCATCGGCGTGGCGCAGCAGGGTCTGGGCATCGGCACCGTCGACCGGGTAGTGCGCCACGCCGATGCTGCAGGTGACGAACAGCTCGCGCTCGTCGATCTCCACCGGCCGGGCGATGGCCTCGATCACCCGCTCCAGCAGTCGCACCACTGGGCCAATCTGGTAATAGCCGGAGAGGACCAGCACGAATTCGTCGCCGCCATAGCGGGCGACCGTGTCGGTATCGCGCACGCACTCGCGCAGGCGGCGGGCAATCTCGATCAGCAGCTGGTCACCGACCAGGTGACCCAGGCTGTCGTTGATGAACTTGAAGTTGTCCAGATCGATGAAGGCGACCACCGCGTACTGGCTGTTGCGCACGCCCAGCCGGATCGCCTGCTGCAGGCGGTCGGTCAGCAGGTTGCGGTTGGGCAGGCCGGTGAGCTGGTCATGGTTGGCATGATGCTCCAGTTCCTCCTCGTGCCGGCGGCGCTCGGTGATGTCGAGCACGGTGCCTTCGTAATAGAGGAATTCGCCGTCCGGACCGAATACCGAATGGGCGTTCTCGCTGATCCAGATCAGGCTGCCGTCGCGACGCCGGATCTGCGACTCGAAGTCCTGCACCGCGCCCTTGTCCGCCATCAGGCGCTTGAATCGCCGGCGCTGCTCGGGATCGACATAGAGCTGGTTGCCGATGTCCTGCAGCTCGCGCATCAGTTCGAGGGGCGAGTCATAGCCATAGATCGCGGCCAGGGCCGGGTTGGCGTTGAGGTAGCGGCCATCGGCGGTGGTCTGGAAGATGCCTTCGCTGCTGTGCTCGAAGATACTGCGGTAGCGTGCCTCGGCCAGGGCCAGGTCGTCGCGCGCCCGCACCTGTTCGCCGATGTCTTCGACAAAGGCCTCCAGCACCAGCTCGCCAGTCTCGTCGATGACGCCCCGGCCACGCTCGGCCACCCAGCACAGTTCGCCGTCGGCACGGCGGATACGGTATTCGACCCGATACGGACGCCGCCCCCGGACCGCTTCGAGCAACGCCGCGCGCACCCGGACACGGTCCTCGGGATGGGTGATCGACTCGTATGAAACCCGCCGGCTCAGCACCAGATCCTCCGGCGCATAGCCGGTCAGCTCGCGACAGCCGCCGCTGGCGAACAGCATGGTCCATTGCGCGTCGATGCGGCAGCGGAACAGCATGCCTTCGAGGTTGTTGACCAGAGTCTCCAGCATGCGCGCCAGGTCGAGCGGACGCGCGCCGACCGGCGGGTCCCAGGACGCCCCGCTGGGGAGCGGCCCGACCGCCGGACTGGAATGCGGGGTCGCATTGCCAAACATGAATCGATCCTGTGATTGGTTGCCGAAGAACAGCAGCAATCCGCGTGCCAGAAAAAACCGCGCCTGCGGCCGCTCCGCCCCCCCGGCCGGCCCGGAAACGCCCCGCTCCGGTGCGTGGCCGGCACCGTATCGGTGCGCCGCCCAGGCTGGTCATGTCCGGCGATTCGGTGAACAATGCGCCCATCCCTTTCCGACCCGGCACCGCCATGACGCCTCCGCTCGCCCAACTGAGCGACCAGCTCAACCGGATCATTCTCGGCAAGGAACGCGCCGTCCGCCTGTGCCTGGCCTGCGTGCTGGCGCGCGGCCACCTGCTGATGGAAGACGTGCCCGGGGTGGGCAAGACCACCCTGGCGCATGCCCTGGCGAAGGGTATGGGGCTGGGATTCCAGCGCATCCAGTTCACCAGCGACCTGTTGCCGGCGGACATCCTCGGCGCCGCGGTGTTCGAACGCGATACGGGCGGTTTCAGCTTCCATCCCGGCCCCATATTTTCCCAGCTGATCCTCGCCGACGAGATCAACCGCGCCAGCCCCAAGGCGCAAAGCGCCCTGCTCGAGGCCATGGAGGAAGGCCAGGTGAGCATCGAGGGCGAGACGCGGCCGCTGCCGACGCCATTCTTCGTCATCGCCACCCAGAACCCGGTCGAGCAGATCGGCGTGTTTCCCCTGCCTGAATCGCAGCTCGACCGTTTCCTCATGCGCATCCGCCTCGGCCACCCCGGACACGCCGCCGAACGCGAGCTGCTTTCCGGTCGCGACCGGCGTGAACTACTGGCCGATCTCTCGCCCGCCCTTGCCGCCGCAGACCTGCTCGCGGCGCAGGCCGCGGCGCGCGCGGTGCGGGTATCCGACGCCCTGCTCGACTACCTGCAGGCCCTGATCGCCGCCAGCCGCGCCGACCCCCGCTTCGCCGAGGGGCTCAGCCCGCGCGGCAGCCTCGCCCTCAAACATGCGGCGCAGGCCTGGGCCTGGCTGGAAGGGCGCGACTTCGTCCTGCCCGAGGATGTGCAGGCCGTGTTGCCGGCCGTGGTCGGTCACCGCCTGCGGCCCGCAGCCGGCGGACATGGTGACGAGGACTGGGCGGCGCGCATCCTCGCCGAGGTGGCCATCCCCTGAAGGCCGCCGGCATGCCCGTCCCGCCACCGCCCTGGCGCACGCCACGCATCGAGACCGGCCCCATCGTCCTGGGCACGCGCCGGCTGTACGTGCTGCCCACCCGGCTCGGCCTGCTCTATGCCGCGTTGCTCGGTGGCCTGTTCATCGGCTCGCTCAACTACGGAATCAACCTGGGCTACCTGTTCACATTCCTGCTCGTCGGGGTGGGGACGGTGAGCCTGATCCATACCCAGCGCAACCTGGCCGGACTGGTGCTCGGTGCCGGCCCGGTGCGACCGGTGCATGCCGGTGAGCCGGCCGTGTTTCCGCTCCGTCTGGACAATCCGCATCGCCGCCCCCGCTTCGACCTCGTGCTGCGCGGACCGGGCGATGCCTCACCACCGCTCGACCTGGCCGGCCAAGACAGCGGCGAGCTGCGCCTCGCCCTGCCCCAGCCCCGGCGCGGTTTTCACCGCCCCGGCCGCCTGGTGCTGGCCTCCACCTGGCCACTCGGCCTGTTCCGTTGCTGGACGGTATTCCAGCTCGACTGGGGCGCCCTAGTCTATCCACGCCCGGCGGCCGACAGCCTGCCCCTCCCGGCGGCGGCCGGCGAGGGCAGCCGCGCCGGCGTGGCGCGTGCGGAGGAGGCCGAATTTGCCGGCCTGCGCGACTATCACCCCGGCGATCCCTTGCGCAGCATCGCCTGGAAGGCGGTGGCGCGCGGCCAGGGCCTGCTCAGCAAGACCTTTGCCGGGGAGCGCACCGGCCAGGTCTGGCTGGACTGGGAGGCCACGCCCGAGCGGGAAACCGAGGCGCGCCTGTCGCGCCTGACGCGCTGGGCACTCGATGCCGAGTCGAGCGGCCTGACCTGGGGTCTGAGCCTGCCCGGGCGCCGCCTGTCCAGCGGCCGCGGCGAGACACACCTGCGCCAGGCACTGGAATACCTGGCCCGACACGGTACCCGGACGGAAGCGACATGACCGGCCTGGGCAACAATCCCCAACTCGCCCGTCTTGCCTGGCTGGCCGGACCGCTGGCACTGGTGGTGGCGCCGCACGCCACCCGACTGCCACTCTGGATTGGCGGACTCTGGCTGGGCTGCGCGCTCTGGCGTGGCTTCCAGGCCGCGCGCCGCTATCCGCGCGTACCGCGCTGGCCGGCCCTGCTTCTGGCACTGCCCGGTCTGGCCGGCATCCTGCTCGAATACCGCACCCTGTTCGGCCCGGAAGCTGGAGTGGCCCTGCTGGTCCTGCTCACCGGACTGAAGTTCCTGGAGACACGCGACGCCCGCGACCACGGCATCCTGGTCCTGGTCGGCTATTTCCTGCTCCTGGCCGGCTTCCTGGAAGACCAGTCCCTGCCGATGGCGGCCTATGCCATGCTGGCCGCGCTGACCCTGACCGCCTCGCTGGCCAGCCTGCGCGGCGCGGCAAGCCAGCCCTGGCGGCAGCAGCTGCACCGCCACTTCGGCCTCGCCGCCGGACTCACGCTCCAGGCGCTGCCCCTGGCCGTCCTGTTGTTCCTGTTGGTGCCGCGCATTCCCGCGCCCCTGGGGGGACTGATCCAGCTGGAGCATGCCCGAAGCGGGCTCTCGGACGAGATGTCGCCGGGCAGCATCAGCCAGCTGATGTTGTCCAACCAGACCGCATTCCGCGCCGAATTCGCCGCCGGGGTAAAGCCGGCGCCGGAGACCCTGTACTGGCGCGGCCCGGTATTCTGGCGCTATGACGGACTGAGCTGGCGCGAAGGCGGCAGCTCCCGTCCGGCCGATCCATTCGACCTGGAAACGCGCGGCGGGACGCTTGCTTACCACGTCACACTGGAGCCGCACGCGCAACGCTGGCTGTTCGTGACCGGCCTGGCGACCGAGCTGGCGGACGTTCCCGCGCGGCTCACCGCCGACATGCAATGGCTGGCCGACAAGCCGGTCAAGGAACGCCTGCGCTACCGGGTCGAGGCGCATCCCGACTACCGCCTAGACGCCGGCGGGCTTTCCGCGGCGGATCGTGCCCGGGCGCTGGCACTGCCCGAGAGGCGCAACCCGAAAACGCATGCCCTGGCGCAGGAGTGGGCGGCGGACAACGACCCCGCCGCGGTCGTCGCACAAGCCTTGCGCCATTTCCGTGAGCAACCGTTCCGCTACACCCTGAATCCGCCCCGTCTGGGCGAGCACGCCATGGACGAATTCATGTTCGGCAGCCGCGCCGGCTATTGCGAGCATTACTCCAGCGCATTCGTGGTGCTGATGCGCGCCGCCGGCATCCCGGCACGGGTGGTGACCGGTTACCAGGGCGGCGAGTACAACGCGATCGGCGAGTACTGGATCGTGCGCGGTCGGGACGCCCACGCCTGGGCCGAGGTCTGGCTGGAAGACGAGGGCTGGCGACGGGTCGACCCCACCGCCGCCATTGCCCCGGAACGGATCGAATCCGGCAGTGTCGCCGCACTGCCACGGGCGGAGCGCCCCTTCGCAATGATCGACATCGGCTGGCTGAAACCAGCCCGGCTGGCCTGGGACACCCTCAACAATCGCTGGAACCTGTGGGTGATCGGCTTCAACCACGAACGCCAGCGCCAGTTCCTGGCCGGGATACACCCCACCCTGGCCAGTCTCAAGGCCATGTTGTGGGCCGCTCTGGGTGTCGCGGCGCTGTTCGTGCTGGTCCTGCTCGCAGGACTGCTTTGGCCAGCAGGCTCACGCGACCGGGATGCGGCCAGCCGTCTCTACGCGCGCTTCTGCAAGCGTCTGGGGCGGACAGGCCTGGTCCGCGCAGCAAGCGAGGGGCCGCGCGCATTCGCGCGGCGCGCCGCTCAGGCGCGCCCGGATCTGGCCAGCGCGATCGGCGAGATCAGCGAGTTGTATGTCGGAATCCGCTATGCGGACGCGGGTGAAGACGAATTGATCCGCCTGCGCCGGGCGGTACGCGTCTTCCGGCCCGCACCGCGGCGCTGACCGGGCGGGCCGCTCAACGTTGCAGGAGTTCGTGCTTGCCGGCCTTGCCGCGCCAGTCATCGGCGTCGGCGGGGGACGCCTTCTTCTCGACGATCACCGGCCAGATACGGGCCAGTTCGGCATTGAGCTGGATGTATCGACGCTGGTCGTCCGGCACGTCGTCCTCGGCAAAGATGGCCTCGGCCGGACACTCCGCCACGCACAGGGTGCAATCGATGCATTCCTCGGGGTCGATGACCAGGAAGTTGGGGCCTTCATGGAAACAATCGACCGGGCATACGTCGACGCAGTCGGTGTATTTGCAGTTGATGCAATTCTCGGTGACAACGTAGGTCATGTGCTTTTCTCTCTGGAGCTTTTTCGCTAGGATAGCGGCGATTTCCAGTTTGGCCAACGTTTGCCCGGCCCCCCACTCCCCCCACGAGGTTCTCAAATGAGCGAGCATATCCATTACGTCACCGACGACACCTTCGAACAGGAGGTGTTGCAGT
>CAZOZD010000066.1:0-9995 GCA_964584195.1 uncultured Burkholderiales bacterium | reverse complement strand
TGCGGGCGGGGCACTGCGTGGGGTGTAGAACTCGCCGGCCTTCTTTTTGGTGGCGTCGGCGAACTTCTTGATCAGGTATTCGTATGCGTCGCCAAGCAGATCCGAGTTGACGTTCTTGTTGCCGAACGGGAGTTTGGAGAAGTGTTCGATCAGGTCCTTGAGCAAGGCATCCGATAGCCGCTCCTTGTTGGACCACTGGGCATCGCCGAACACGCCGTACAGGGTGTCGGGGTTGGCCTTCTCGATCTCACGCATCGCGCGTTGTAGTGCGGTACCGACATTGCTGGCCTTGGTGCGAACGTCGTTCCAGTGGCAGTCTTCCGGGATCTGGAAGCGGTGCGACTCGGGAAACCAGGCAAGCTGCTCGTCGCCGGTCTCAGCAACGATCTCCTGGTATTCCTCATCCCACACGTCGCAGATGCGCTTGAAGAACAGCAGCGGGAAGATGTAGGTCTTGAAGTCAGCCGCGTCCACGGGGCCGCGGAGGATGTTGGCGGACTCCCAGAGGTGACCTTCGAGTTGGCTGAGGGTGATTGCTGGGGTCGCTTGCGTCATTTCGATGGAGTGCTCTTGACTGGGGTTTTCGCGACGCCATCGGCGTGCAAATCGTGCGCGCGGGCATACTCCAGCACCAGAATTTCGATCATCGACGCTACGGAACGGCGCTCGCGATCAGCCGCCAAGCGCAATAGTTGTTTGATTTCCGCAGAGGTGCGGATGGATAGGGTTTCGTCCTTCAGGCGTGACATGGCGGTATCTCGTCAGTAATGTCACGTAAATGTACTGCGTTTTGCCTGACACAGCCATGATTCTCTTCAGGCTTCAGTGCCCCAGCTTGAGGGCGATGACCCCGGCGATGATCAGCGTGACGCCGAGGATCCGCATCAGCGAGGCCGGGTCGCCGTAGTACAGCACGCCGACCAGGAAGGTGCCGGCGGCGCCGATTCCGGTCCACACCGCATAGGCGGTGCCGATCGGGATGTGTCGCTGCGCCAGCCAGAGCAGGAATCCACTCATGGCCATGAAGCCGACCGCGACGGCGATTCCGAGCCAGCGCTGGCCGGGGTCCTGGGCCATCTTGAGGCCGACCGGCCAGCCGATCTCGAACAGGCCGGCAAGGATCAGATACATCCAGCTCATCGGCATGGGGCTCCCGGGGAATCGATGCGGATCGCGCTCAGGCCGGCGGGCTGACCGGGTCGCCACCGCCGGCGGCGAACTCGACCGTCTGGCCGAGGCCGAGGCCGGCGTCGTTCACCGGCAGTTGTTGGTTGAGGTGGAGCACAAAACCGTGTGCGGCCAGACGCTCGGCAATGCGTTCGACCAGGATGCGGTTCTGGAACACGCCGCCGGCCAGGCCAACCGTCCGGCTGCCACATTCGGCAGCCAGTTTCAGCGCCTGCGCGAGCACGGTTTCGGCGAGCCGGGCATGCAGTAGCCAGGACCGCTCGGCCGGGGCGAGACTGGGGTTGGCGAGCATGGCGAGCAGAGGCGCCCAGTCCGCCCGCCAGATCCCGGCCGGGTCCCGGAACAGGGGCAGGGCGTCCACTTCGCACTGGCCGGGATGCGCGGCGGCCAGGGCTTCCAGCCGCATCGGCCCTTCGCCTTCGAAACGGGCTTCGTGGCACAGGCCGAGCAGTGCGGCGGCGGCGTCGAACAGCCGTCCGGCGGCACTGCTCTGTGGGCTGTTGATGCCGCGTTGCCAGGCCTGGTGCAGCAGTTCAGGGGCGAATGGCGCGGCCTGTCCGGTTTCCCAGAGCAGGGCGGCGGCTGCGCGCCAGGGCTGGCGTGCAGCCGCCTCGCCGCCGGGCAGGCGGAAGGGACGCAGGCTGGCGCGCCGGGTCCAGGCGCCGGGGCGGCCGGTGAATGCCTCGCCGCCCCAGAGTGTGCCGTCGTCGCCCAGGCCGACGCCGTCCCAGGTGAACAGGATCCAGTGCTCGACCCCGGGGTGTTCCCAGGCCAGCGCCGAGGCATGGGTGCGATGGTGGCCGATCCCGGTCAGCGGCAGGCCGCGGGCGCGAGCCCAGCTTTGGTATCCGTAGCCGGGGTGGCGGTCGACGAGCAGGCGACGGGCGCGTACCGCGTACAGGCGTTGCAGGGTTTCGGCCACCTCCGCGAAGGTGGTCAGACTGCGTTCGTTGTCGAGTTCGCCGATGTGGGGCGAGAGCACGGCGCGTTGCTCCCAGGCCAGGCAGATGCAGTTTTTCATGTGGCCGCCGAGGGCGAGCACCGGTTCCGGCACGGGGCGCGGCAGGCTGAGTTCGAGCGGGGCGCAGCCGCGGCCGAGGCGGATCGGGCGGGGACGGCCGAGGCTCATGCGCCAGACCGAATCGTCGGCCGGGCGGGCGATGGGGCGGTCATGGTGCAGGAATGCATCGGCGACATGGGCCAGCCGCTGTTCGGCGTCCTCATTGTCGGTCAGCACCGGCTCGCCGCCAAGGTTGCCGGAAGTGGCCACCAGGGGGCGGCCGAATCCATGCGCCAGGCGGTGATGCAGGGGCGAGTAGGGCAGGAACACGCCCAGTTCGGCAAGGCCGGGGGCGATTCCGTCCGCGGGCTGAAAGGCTCCATCGGCGTGGCGGGGCAGGATCAGGATGGGGCGCGCCGGTGAACTCAACTGCGCTGCGGCGGTGGCGTCGATCCGGACCAGGGCGCGGGCCTGCTCCAGGTCGGCGCAGAGCACGGCCAGCGGCTTGGCCGGGCGCGGCTTGTTCGCCCGCAGGCGGGCGATCGTCGCCGCGTTGCCGGCGTCACACAGCAGGTGATAGCCGCCGATCCCCTTCACCGCGACGATTGCGCCGGCGTTCAGGTCGGCCAGCGTGGCGGTGATGCATGCTTCATCGCCATGCACGGCGCTGTCTGCGCCGCTGCGGCGGTATTCCAGATGCGGGCCGCACACCGGGCAGGCCACCGGCTCGGCATGGAAGCGGCGGTTGCCGGGATCTTCATACTCGGCGCGACAGGCCGCGCAAAGCGGGAAACCGGCCATGCGGGTGTTGGCGCGGTCGTAGGGCAGGGCGTCGATCAGTGTGTAACGCGGGCCGCACTGGGTGCAGTTGATGAACGGGTAGCCGTGGCGACGGTCGCCGGGGTCGGAAAGCTCGGCCAGGCACTCCGGGCAGCTGGCCAGGTCGGGCGGTACGTGGATGTCGGGGGCGCCGGCCTCGCTGTCCAGGATGCTAAAGCCGGTGTGCCGTTCGTCGGGCACGGCCTGGACTTCGGCCGCCTCCGGCTGGGCGATGGCCGGGGCGCGCGCGCGGAGGTCGGCGATGAAGCGGGTGAGGGCCGCGGCTTCGCCCTCGGCATGGATGTGGACCGCGCCGGTGACGTTGCGGACCCAGCCGGACAGGCCGTGTTCGAGCGCCAGCCGGTATACGAAAGGGCGGAAGCCCACCCCCTGCACCCGGCCCGCGACGCGGATGCGGCAGGCGGACCGGGTTGCCTCCGGCATCCGGTGAAGCTTATTTTGCGGCGGGTTTCGCGGCGGGTTTTGCGGCGGCGGCCAGCATCTGTTCGATGCGGGCGGCGGGGATGAAACCCGGCACCCGCTTGCCGTCGGCGAAGATCAGCGCCGGGGTGCCGTTGATGTTGAGACGCTGGCCAAGTTCGAGGTTGGCGGCGATCGGGTTGGCGCAGTCGGTGCGGCCGTGCTCGGGTTCCTTGTTGCGCAGCATGAGGTCGTCCCAGGCGCGCGAGCGGTCCTCGCTGCACCAGACCAGGATGGATTTGCGGGTGGCGTCCGGGTGCATGGGCAGCGGGAAGGGGAACATGTAGATGGTGACGTTGTCGAGCCGGTCGAGCTCGAACTGCACCCGGCGGCAGAATGTGCAGTCGGGGTCGGAAAACACCGCCATGCGCCGGCTGCCGTCGCCCTTCACCTGCTTGATGGCCTGCTCCAGCGGCAGGCTGTCGAGCTTGACCTCCATCAGCTTTTCCATGCGTGCCTGGGTGAGGTTGGCCCGGGTGCGGGTGTCGAGCAATTCACCGACGATGACGTGATCCCCCTTGGCGTCGGAATACAGGATCTGGTTGCCGTCCACCACCACCTCGAACAGGCCGCGCACGGGGGTGCGGCTGACGCTGTCGACCTTGGCGCCGGGGAAGCGGGCCTCGATGTTCTTGCGGATGTCGGCATCATTGGCGCTGCAACCGGTGGCGGTGAACAGGACGAGCAGCAGGGCGGAAATGAAACGCATCAGGGACTCCAGGGATGGGAAAGTATGCGCGAGCCTATCAGCTCGTGCCGGCCGGGGACAAGTTGAACCCGGATTTTTCATTCGGACACGCGATGATGGCGCGGCGGTTTTGGAGTGGATTCGCGGACGGGATTCGCGGATGGGCAACGTGCCCATAGCCGCGCCAGGGCTATGCGCGCGTACGCGAAGACGCCGCAAAAGCGGCCGTCAGCGCGTGTGCGTCCGTCAGGGCACCTGATGGAAAATCCGGGGTCATGTGACGGCGTGATGGAGCAAGGCCTGCTTGAGCGGATCCAGGCGGTCGAGCATGGACAGGCCGGTGTTGCGCAGCCAGGCCACACCGGGATTGCGCACGGCGAACAGTTTTTTCAGGCCACCGGTGGTGAACTGCATGCTCACCACGTCCTCGCGCCGGCGCGCGGCATAGGATGTGAGCCGACCGATCTCGCCGGGCGCGCCGCCGCGGGCGAGCATCGTGCAAAGCAGGCGGCTGTCACGGAAACCGAGGTTGACGCCCTGGCCGGCGAGCGGGTGCACGGTATGGGCGGCATCGCCCAGCAGCACCAGGCCGGGGCGCACCCATTCGCGCGCCAGCCGGCGCTTGAGCGGGAAACCGCTGGCGGGGCCGAGCGGGCTGAGCGGCCCCAGTACGCCCGCGCCGGCTTCGGTGACCGCGCGGGCGAATTCGTCCGGGTCGAGCGCGAGCCGTTCGGGCGCCAGCTCGCTGGGGCTCGACCAGACGATGGATACATGCTTGCCCGGCAGCGGCAGATAGGCCAGCACGCTGCCGTCCCTGAACCATTGCCAGGCGGTGCCGCGATGCGGGCGGGTACAGGCGAAGTTGGCGACGATGCCGACGTGACGGTAGTCCTCGACCTCGACCTCGATGCCGGCCGCGCCGCGCAGCCACGAATCGGCGCCGTCGGCGGCCACCAGCAGGCCGGCGGCGAGTGTCTCGCCGCCGGCGAGGTGTACTTCATGGGTCGGCGAGCCGGATGGGTTTGCGTCCCAGTGCACGGCTGCGGCGGTGTCCTGGATGTGGCGTACATTGCCGCAGCCAGCCAGGGCCCGCCAGAGTGCGGCGCGCAGTTCATCGTTGCCGGCGATCCAGGCCAGCTCCGGCAGTCCGGCCTCGAGGGCATCGAAATCGAGCCGGCCGCCGGCGTCTCCGGCGATGCGCATGCGCCAGACCGGCTGGGCCCGCAGCGTGTCGTCCCAGCCGGACAGTTGCCGCAGCCAGGCGACATTGGCGGGGCTGAATGCATAAATGCGGCGGTCCCATTCGGTGCCCGGGGCGGTGGGCGGCTCGGGGTCGACCAGGATGATCCGCCAGGGGCCGTCGGCCAGCGCGAGGGCGAGTGCGGCGCCATTGAGCCCGCCACCGAGGATGACGATGTCGCTCACCATGCCTGCATCCCGAACATCATCTTGCGTGCATACAGCCGCTTGAGCGGCGGGGCCAGGTCGAGCGCTGCCAGGGCCAGCCCGCGCAGGGGGTCGAGGCCGGCCGGCAGGCGGTCGGCGAATGCATCGACGAGCAGGTCGGTCATGCCGATGCCGCCCATCACGTCGCGGCGGCGCCGGGCGAGGTGGGCCGCGATGAAGCCGGCCGAGCCGAGCGTATCGACGGGCGCGTCGAGCACGGCCTGGGCCAGCATCCAGGCATCGCGCAGGCCGAGGTTGAAGCCCTGGCCGGCGACCGGATGCAGGCTCTGGGCGGCATTGCCGATGCGTGCCAGGCCCGGCCGGCCGTCCTCCAGGGCCTGCATGAGACGCAGGGGAAATGCGGCGCGCGGGCCACAGGCGGTGAAACGGCCCAGGCGGCCGCCGAATGCATCGGTCAGACGCTGGAGGAATTCGGCGTCTGCGAGCCGCATGCGCGCCTCCAGGGCGTGCGCCGGGGTGGTCCACACCAGTGCGTATGCATCGCCCAGCGGCAGCAGGGCGATGGGGCCTTCGGGGGTGAAGCGTTCGAATGCGCGACCCGGAATCGGACGCTCGCAACGCACCCGGGCGAGCAGGGCGCTCTGGCGGTAATCCTTGTATGCGCCGATGGCCATGGGCAGACCCTTGCCGCCGTCGGCGACGACGATCAGGCGGGCGGCGAGGCGATGCGTGCCGCCGGCGCGCAGGTATTCGATCTCGCCGCCTTCCGCACCGGGCGCGAGGCCGACCACCCGGGCGCCGGTGATGAGCTCGACCGTGCCGCCGGGCAGGCCGGCCGCGAGTGCGGCGTAGAGCGCGCCATATTCGACGCAATAGCCCAGCGCCGGCACGCCGGCCTCGGCGGCGGAGAGCTCGGCGCGGCCGAAGCCGCCCTGACGCGATACATGGATGGTTTCGATGGCGGTGGCCTGTGCGGCGAGGTGCGACCAGGCACCGATCCGCTCCAGGATCAGGCGGCTGCCCTGCGCCAGGGCGATGACACGCGGGTCCTCGGCAGCAAGCGTTTCCTTGGCCTCGATGAGTGCCACGGAGAGTCCGCTGTCGGCCAGGGCATGGAGCAGTGCCAGGCCCACCGGGCCGCCGCCGACGATGGCCAGATCATGCATGGGCAGGACTTCCTTCCATTCCGGCGCGCATCTCCTCCTCGATCGCCGTCACGGTCTTGGGCGCGGCGGCGCTCAAGACCTCGTGGCCGTCCGGGGTGACGAGCACATCATCCTCGATGCGCACGCCGATGCCGGCCAGGGCCTCCGGCACGCCCTCGCCGGCGCGGATGTAGAGGCCGGGCTCGACGGTGAGCGTCATGCCGGGTTCGAGACTGCGCCATTCGCCTTCCTGCTTGTATTCGCCGGCGTCGTGCACGTCCAGGCCCAGCCAGTGGCCGGTGCGGTGCATGTAAAAGCGCTTGCATGCGCCGGATTCGATGAGTCCGTCCACTTCGCCGCTCAACAGGCCGAGATCGACCATGCCGCGGGTGAGTACCCGCACGGCGGCGTCGTGAAATGCGTTCCAGGGCTGGCCGGGACGGACCGCGTCCAGGGCCGCGGCCTGGGCGGCGAGGACGACTTCGTAGACCTCGCGCTGGGGGCCGGAAAAGCGCCCCGATACCGGCCAGGTGCGGGTGATGTCGCCGGCATAGCTCATGTATTCGGCACCGGCATCGACGAGGAGCAGTTCGCCGGCGGAAAGCATGGCGCGGTTGGCGACGTAATGCAGGACGCAGGCGTTGCTGCCGCTGGCGACGATGGGGGGATAGGAAGGCGCATCCGCCCCCTGGCGGCGGAATTCGTACACCAGTTCGGCCTCGATGGCGTATTCGCGCATCCCCGGCCGGGTGGCGCGCATGGCGCGAACGTGGCCTGCCGCGGAGATGGCTGCGGCGCGCCGCATGCGCTCGATTTCGTCGGCGTCCTTGATGAGCCGCAGGGCATCGATCGCGACACGGGCTTCCACCAGCCGTTCCGGCGCCCGTACGCCGGTGCGGGCACGCGCACGCACCGCATCCAGCCAGCGCATCACGCGCGCGTCCCAGGCCGGATCGTGACCGAGCGGGGAGTGCAGCGCAGGCTGATCCGCGATCAGTTCAGGCATGCGGCGATCGAGCTCGCTGATCGGCCAGGCGGCATCGAAGCCGAACACGGCCTTGGCCGCCCTTGGCCCGAAGCTGGGGCCTTCCCACTGCTCGCGTTCCGGATCGCGTTTGCGACAAAACAGGATCTGGCGGGCGCGTTTGTGGCCGTGGCCGGCGATCAGCACCAGCACCGCTTCCGGCTCGGTGAAGCCGGTGAGGTAATAAAAATGGCTGTCGTGGCGATAGGGGTGGTGGGTGTCGCGATTGCGCACGACTTCTGCGGCGGTGGGCAGCACCAGTACGCCACCGCCTTGCCGGGTCATCTGTGCGAGCACGCGCGCGCGGCGATCATGGTGGACTTGGTATTCAGGCGACATGGCGTTCAGTGAGTTCACGGTCGAGTGCGGCCAGCCGCTGCGGCGTGCCAACGTCTTCCCAGCGGCCGCGAAAATGTTCGCCGCTCACCCGTCCGTCCGCCATGGCGGTTTGCAGCAGGGGGGCAAGGCGGGCCTTTTCACCGGGGCGGAGGACGGCGAACAGTTCGGGCCGGTACAGGCCGATGCCGGAGAATGTCAGCCGTTCGCCCGCGCCACCGGCCCGGACCCGCTCGCCGGCGAGGGCGAAGTCGCCGTCCGGGTGGTGGGGCGGGTTGTCCACCAGGACCACATGGGCGAGATGTCCGGAGTCGTTGGCCATGTCGGCGAGCAGCGGGCGAAGCTGGGCATAGTCGTATTCGACGTACACGTCGCCGTTGGTGACCAGGAAGGGCGCTTCGCCCAGCAGTGCACGGGCCTGGGCGATGCCGCCGGCGGTTTCCAGCGGTTCGCCCTCGTCCGACCAGGCGATGCTCACACCGAAACGGGCGCCGTCGCCCAGATGCGCCTCGATGCGCTGACCGAGATGGGCGTGGTTGATGACCAGTTCACGGAACCCGGCCGCGGCGAGCCGTTCGATCTGCCATTCGATCAATGGCTTGCCGCCCGCCGTGAGGAGCGGCTTGGGCGTGTGCTCGGTCAGGGGGCGCATGCGCTCCCCCCGCCCGGCTGCCAGGATCATGGCCTTGAACACGGCACACGGTCTCCGATTCGATGCGGCGCATGCGCCCCGCGCTCCGGGGTCGCCCCCCACGGCAAGGCCGTGGGGCCCCGCTCCGCCCTCCGCTTGGGTATGCGCTCCCCCCGCCCGGCTGCCAGGATCATGGCCTTGAACATGCGTTGTGGTCTCCAGTCCGGCCGGGGTTCGCCAGGGTTCGCATCGGCTCAGATGCGGCTGCGCCGCCCCCCATCCCGGCCTTCCCCCGTTGGGGGAAGGAGAAAACCCGAAGCATGGCCTTGAACATGGGCCGGTTCAGAAGGTATAGCCCACTTCGGCGGCGCGGCCTTCGAGGGCGTCGAGCAGCCGCAGGAGCGGGGCGAGGGCGGTGTAGCGCTGGCAGGCGCTGCGCAAATAGTGCATCACCCGCGGCATGTCGGCCAGATAACCGGCCTTGCCGTCGCGGTGATACAGGCGGGCGAATATGCCGAGCACCTTGAGGTGACGCTGTACCCCCATCCATTCGAAGTCGCGGTAGAACTCGCCGAAATCGTCCTGCACCGGCAGCCCGGCGCGGCGGGCGTCCTGCCAGTGGCGGATGACCCAGTCGAGCACGCGTTCCTCGTCCCAGGCGATGTATGCGTCCTTGTAGATGGAGACCAGGTCGTAGGTGATGGGGCCGTATACCGCGTCCTGGAAGTCGAGCACACCGGGATTGCCGGTCTCGGTATGCATCAGGTTGCGCGAATGCCAGTCGCGATGCACGTATACCCTGGCTTGGGCGAGGTTGTTTTCGAGGAGGAGCGCGAAGGTGGATTCCAGCTCCGCGCGCGGACCGGCATCGAGTTCGACACCGAGATGGCGGGCCACATACCAGTCCGGAAACAGGTCCAGTTCGCGGCGCAGCAGTGCGGCATCGTATCCGGGCAGCTCGCCTGCGCGGCTGGCGAGCTGGATCTTCAGCAGTGCGGCATTGGCATCGCGGTACAGTGCGTCTGCATTGGCCTCGCTGAGCGCCTTGAGATAGGTGGTGTCGCCGAAATCGCTGAGCAGCAGGAAGCCCTCGGCGAGGTTTTCGGCCAGGATCTCCGGCGTGTTGGCACCGGCGGCGCGGAACATGCGGGCGACATGCAGCCAGGGGCGGCAGTCCTCGTGGCTGGGTGGCGCATCCATGACGATGAAGCTGCCAGCAGCGGTCCGGGCGCGGAAATAGCGGCGGAAGCTGGCGTCGGCGGAGGCCGGAAGGAGCG
>CAZOZD010000065.1:0-9998 GCA_964584195.1 uncultured Burkholderiales bacterium | reverse complement strand
CAGGCCCGACGCGGCAAGGACCTCCAGAGCTGGCATGCGGCGGGACTTGAAGTCCATGATCCGGCAGCCATAGGGGAAACGGGGGTCGTGGCTGATGAAATGGTGCCGGCATTGCCAGCAATCGGGGCGTTGGGACGGATCGTGGGCAGGCGCCATGCGGCGATTATCGCGGATAATTGCCCTGGTTCGGCAGCGACGGCGGGAGCGGGGTGCAACAGATTCAGGTGGACTTGCGCGAGGTGGTGCTGGCCCTGGCGGAGGCATTCGACCGGGTCGGTGGCGACGATGTGCTGCACGGCCGGCGGGTGGCCATGCTGGCCATCGAGTGTGGCCGTCGCCTGGGACTGGGCGATGCCGATCTCGGCCTGCTGTTCCATGCCGCCCTGCTGCGTGATTGCGCGGTGGCATCACGGGCCGAGTTCGGCGAACTGCAACGGCATCTGGCCTGGTCCGGCAGCGAGGCGCATTGCCAGCGCGGGCACGAGTTGCTGGCGCAGTTTCCGCTCCTGGCCAGGGCGGCGATCGTGGTGCGCCATCACCATACCCCGTGGCGCGAGCTCGGCCGGCACAGCCTGGCGACCGACACCGCCCGGCTGGCCAACCTGGTGTTCATCGCCGATCGCGCCAACGTTCTGATCTCGGCCCATCTCGGCCCGGAACTGGCCGCCTATCGTGAACCGATCCGCGTCAGCCTGCGCCGCCAGCGTGACATCCTGTTCGAGGCCGGCATCCTGGATGCATTCATGCACTTCTCGGCCCGCGACAGCTTCTGGTACCTGCTCGATCCCGCCCGCACCCAGCGCTACATGCTCGAATTCATGCGCCGGGGACGGCGGGAATGGATCGGGTTTTCCGCCCTGCGCCAGTTCGCCGGCCTCATCGGCACACTCACCGATGCGCGCGGCCGCTATCCCGTCGGGCACGCACAAGGCGTGGCGCGCCTGGCCCGCTGGCTGGGCGAGCGGGCCGGTCTGGCTCTGGATCGTCTGGAACGTCTGGAACTTGCGGGATTGTTGCGTGGTGTAGGACGGATGCAGGCACCGGACGAGATCCTCGCCAAGAACGGGCCGCTGTCGCGCGCCGAACGTGCCGCCATGGATCGCTGTCAGGGCGATACCTGGCGCATGCTGGCCGGCATCGATGGCTTGCGGGAGGTCGCCTCGTGGGCTGCATACACCCCGACACTGGCGAGCGCGACCGGGGCCGATGTCTTGCCGGCCGAACTGCGTGGTGGCCGCGCGCCGGTCGAGGCACGTCTGGTGGCGGCGGCCGAACTGGTGCTGGCGATGACCGAGCCGCGTGCCTATCGCCCGGCGCTCACCCGTGAGCAGGCCCGCCAGTTCCTGCGTCGCGGCAGTGTGCTGGACGCCGACAGCACTCAGCTGGTGTCGACCCACTTCGACGAGATCTGGCGCCTGGCCACACCCGAAACCGGCCATCCGGCGCCGCATTCGTCTGGCGCAGGGCCCGGCGATGCGCCGGCGCCCGATTCGCTCGGGCCGGCGCCGACCCTCGCGCCGTTGCCGGAGATGGCGGTGGAGGACGAGGAGCGTCTGATCGCGGCGGTGCTGGCCGGTGGCGTCAAGATCCCCCCCCTGCCGCAGGCGCTCGCCGAACTGGGGCGTTTGAAACAGAGCGATGCCGCCGGCGCCCGCGAGTACGCCGAGGTGATCGGTCGCGACGGCGCGCTGGCCGGGGCGGTGTTCCGGGTGGTGCGCTCGCCGGTGTTCGGTCGGCATGCCCGGATCGACTCGCTGGAGGCCGCGGTCACGGTGCTTGGCCTCAAGACCACCACGGCGGTGGTGCGCAGCGAGGCGGCACAACAGGCCCTCGACGATCCAGTGCATGCCCGGGTGCTTGCCCGGCTATGGGGCCGGCTCGGCGCCGTGGCGGAACGTTGCACCTGGCTGGTGGGCCGTTTGCGCCCGCCCGGTGTGGGGGTGGACCAGGCCTACACCGCCGGGATGTTCCACGACTGTGGCATCGCCCTGCTGTGCAAGCGCTATCCGGACTATGCCGCGGCCCTGGCGGGCGAGGAATGGCCCGACATACCCACACTCGACCGCCAGTTCCGCACCAGCCATGCGGTGGTTGGCCAGACCCTGGGGCGCAGCTGGCAGCTCCCGCCGGAACAGATGGTGGCGATCCGGCATCATCACGATGTCGCGCCGGCCGGCCTGGACGACCGTTCGCGCGGCCTGCTCGCCATCCTCCAGTTCGCGCTCTACCTGGAGGCGATGCGCCTGGGTGAGCAGGCCACGGCCTGGGGTGGAGGTCAGCGTGCCTGGGCGGCGACGGTGCTGGGGCGCGATGAGGCCGCGCTGGATGCCCTGGCGGCCGAGGCCGGCGCGGGGCAGGTGGGGGTGGAATGATCCCGGTGGATGATCTCGTTCCAGGGCTCATCGTCGTGCACGGCAACCGCGCCGAGTCCCTGCGCGAGCTGCTGCTCGCCTGGGTGCGTCGCCATCCCCCGGCGCCGCTGGAGACCGAAGTGGTCCTGGTGCAGAGCAACGGCATTGCCCAGTGGCTGCGCCTGGCGTTCGCCGAGCCGGCCGAACGCGGCGGCCTGGGGATCGCGGCCGGCCTGGAGTTCTTGCTGCCTTCGCGATTCACCTGGCGGTTGTACCGCGCCCTGCTCGGCGCCGGGGCGGTGCCCGAGCTGTCGCCCTTCGACAAGCAGCGCCTGATCTGGCGTCTGTTGCGCTGGCTGCCGGAACTGGCGGAGCGGGCGGAGTTTGCGCCCCTGGCGCGCTTTCTCGCCGAGGATGGGGATGGCCGCAAGGCGTTCCAGCTGGCCGGGCGTCTGGCCGATCTGTACGACCAGTATCAGGTCTATCGCGCCGACTGGCTGGCGGCCTGGGCCGATGGCCGGGCGGTACGCATCGATGCCCGGGGCGAGACTTCCCCCCTGGGCGAGGAACAACGCTGGCAGGCCCGCCTCTGGCAGCAGTTGCAGGAGGAGGTCGGGCCGGGCCGGGGTGGCCGGGCGGCGGTGCATGCTGCGTTCATGCAGCGCGCCGCAGCCCTCGCCGACGCGCCGCGTCCGCCCGGCCTGCCGCGCCGGGTGCTGGTGTTCGGCCTGTCGGCCATGCCACGCCAGACCCTGGAGGCGCTCGCCGCGCTGGCGCGCTGGTCGCAGGTCCTGGTGTGTGCCCACAACCCGTGCCGCCATTACTGGGCCGACATCATTTCCGGCCGCGAGCTGCTTGCCGCTCGCGCTCGCCGCCCGGGCAGGCCGGAACGGCTGGACGAGGCCAGCCTGCACCTGCATGCCCACCCCTTGCTCGCCGCCTGGGGCCGCCAGGGGCGCGACACCCTGGCCATGCTCGACGAGCATGACGAGGCAGCTGCGCGCGAGCGTCACCGTCGCTGGCTGGGCGAGATCGGCCAGCGCATCGACCTGTTCGACGCACCGGCCGGGTCCGGGCTGCTGGCGCAGCTCCAGGAGGACATCCTGGAGCTGCGCTCGCTGACGGAGATCGTCGCTCTCGAACGCAGCATCGATCCCGGCCGCGACGCCAGCCTGCGTTTCCACGTCGCGCACGGGCCGCAGCGCGAGGTGGAGATCCTGCACGACCAGCTGCTCGCCGCGTTCGACGCCGACCCGGGCCTGAAGCCGCGCGACATCATCGTCATGGTGCCCGACATCGACGCCTATGCACCCCACATCCAGGCGGTGTTCGGTCTGCATCCGCGTGGTGATCCGCGTTTCATCCCGTTTAGCCTGGCCGACCAGAGCCGGCGTCGTTTCGATCCGGTGGCGCGGGCGCTGGAGCGCTTGCTCGGGTTGCCGGGGGCACGCATGACCGCCGACGAGGTGCTCGACCTGGTCGATGTACCGGCATTGCGGCGCCGCTTCGGCTTCGTCGTCGAGGACATCCCCCGCCTGCGCCGCTGGGCCGCCGCCGCTAACATCCGCTGGGGTCTCGACGGCGAGCATCGCGCCGGCCTTGGCCTGCCGGCCGGGGAGGGCCGGCATACCTGGCGCTTCGGCCTGGATCGCCTGTTGCTCGGCTATGCCGCCGGTGCCGGTGTGGCCTGGCACGGTATCGAGTCCTGCGCAGAGATCGGCGGCAACGAGGCCGCCCGCCTGGCGCCGCTCATCGCCCTGGTCGAGCGCCTGCACGAACACGCGCGGCAATTGCGCGAAGCGGCGCCGGTGGCGGAGTGGTGTCAGCGTTTCCGTCGCCTTCTGGCCGATTTCTTCGCCGCCGAGGAGGCCGACGAGGCCTATACCCTGGACCGTCTCGAACAGGCACTGGCGGACTGGAGCGAGGCGGCCGGCGAGGCCGGTTTCGATGCGCCGTTGCCGCTCGCGGTGGCGGCCGAGCACTGGCTTTCGGGTCTCGATGCCGGTGGCCTCAGCCAGCGTTTCTTCGCCGGCGCGGTCACCTTCGCCACGCTGATGCCGATGCGCGCCATCCCATTCCGCCGCGTATGCCTGCTGGGCATGAACGACGGTGACTATCCGCGCCGCCGGCCGGTGCCCGATTTTGACCTGATGGCCGGCGACTGGCGGCCCGGCGATCGCTCCCGCCGCGAGGACGATCGTTACCTGTTTCTGGAAGCGCTGCTGTCGGCGCGTGAACAGTTGTATATCTCCTGGGTGGGGCGCGACATCCATGACGATCGTGAGCGGCCGCCCTCGGTGCTGGTCGGCCAGCTGCGCGATCACATCGCCGCCGGCTGGCGCCTGTCCGGCGGCGATGGCCGGGCGCTGCTCGCCGCGCTCACCCTGGAGCATCCCTTGCAGCCATTCAGTCCGGTCTATTTCTCGGGGCGTGACTCGTCGTGGTTCACCTACGCCCGCGAGTGGCGTGCCGAGCCGGTCGCGCCGGCCACCGCCGCGCCCTTGCCGGCGATCGGCACGGAGGAGCCGCTGGCCCTGGCCGATCTGGCCGAATTCATGCGCGACCCGGTGCGGGCATTCTTCAGCCGGCGCCTGGGGGCGCGCCTGGCCGAGGAGGACTTCACCCTGGCGACCGGGGAGCCCTTCGCGCTCGATGGCTTGGAGCGCTGGCGCCTGCGCGACGAGTTGGTGCGTGGCGAGCGGCTCGCCCTGGAGACGGGCATGGCGCTTGCCGCGCGCGACGAACGGCTGGCCGCCATGCATCGGCGCGGCGATCTGCCGGCCGGGGGATTCGGCGCGCGCATCGAGGCCGAACTGGTGGAGCCGCTCGATGCGATGCTGGATCAATACCGCGCGGCGCTGGCGCGCTGGCCGCATGTCGAACCGGGCGCGCGTGAATTCCGCCTTGACATGAGCCTGGATGGCGTCCGCATCGAACTCGCCGACTGGCTCGACGGCCTGCGTCGCGAGGCCGCCGGCGCCGGGGCGGGTGCGGTCATCGTCCTGGAGAGCGGCAACCTGGTCGACGATCGCGATCGCTACCGGGCCGAGAAGATGATTGCCCACTGGCTGCGCCACCTGGCCTGGCAACTGGTCGCCGGACCGGTCAGCCACGAGGTGGTGAGCGGCAAGGGCCGGGTCCGCCTCGAACCCCTGGCGGCAGATGTTGCCCGCGCCCACCTGCTCGATCTGCTGGCGGTCTGGTGCGAGGGCATGCGGTGGCCACTGCCGGTCGCGGCGAAGACCGCGTTCGCCTGGCTGGCGCAGCGGGGGAACGGCGAAAGCGCGCTGCGCGCTGCGTGTCTGGCCTATGAGGGCGACGACTGGAACCGTCCCGGCGAGTGTTCCGAGCGGCCCGAACTGGCGCGCGCCTATCCCGACTTCGCCGCACTGCATGCCGGTGGTTTCGAAACCTGGGCGACGCGCCTGTATGCGCCGCTCCTGGCGACCCTTACGGCCCATTCACGCTTGTCGGGGGACGCGTGAGCGCAGCGGTGATGGAGCTCGATCCGCTCCGCCTGCCATTGCGCGGCGCGCGCCTGATCGAGGCCGGGGCCGGCACCGGCAAGACCTGGAGCATCGCCGCTCTTTATGTCCGCCTGGTGCTTGGCCACGGCGGCGAGGCCGCCTTCGCGCGCCCGCTCGTCCCGCCCGAGATCCTGGTGGTCACCTTCACCGAGGCCGCCACCGAGGAGTTGCGTGCGCGCATCCGTGTCCGTCTGGCCGAGGCCGCCGCGGCCTTCCGGGCGGTGTCTTTCCCCGCGGACGATTTTCTTGCCGCGCTGCGCGCCGGCCATGAACGCGACGCCTGGCCGGAATGCGCCCTGCGCCTGGAGCGGGCGGCGGAATGGATGGACGAGGCCGCGATTTCAACCATTCACGCCTGGTGCCAGCGCATGCTGCACGAACATGCATTCGACAGCGGCAGCCTGTTCGAACAGCGTCTGGAAGCCGAGCGCGGCGAACTCCTGGCCGAGGTGACGCGCGATTACTGGCGCATCTTCCTGGCGCCGCTGGAATTCGACGCGGCGACCGAGGTGGCGGCCTGGTGGCCCGAGCCGGAACGGCTCGCCGCCACCCTCGAACGCTTGCTGGAGGACGCCGGCGAGCTTGCCGAGGCGCCGGCGCCGGCTGAATCGCTGACCATCGCGAGCGCCGAGCGGAAACGTATGCTCGCCGAGCTGAAGGCGCCCTGGCCGGCCTGGGTGGACGCGTTGCAGCGCTTGTTCGACGACGCGGTGGCGGATAAAGGCCGCATCGATGGCAAAAAGCTGCAAAAACGCTACTACCAAGCCTGGCTCGATGCATTGCGTGCCTGGGCGGCCGATCCCCAGGCACGCGAGCCGCGTCTATCGGACAGCGCTTGGGCGCGCCTGTCGCCCGCCGGCCTTGCCGAAGCCTGGAAGCGGGGCGATCCGCCCGATCATCCGGCGCTTGCCGCGCTGGCCGAACTGCCTGCGCGGCTTGCCGCCTTGCCCGATGCACGGGAGGCCATCCTGTGTCATGCCGGCCGCTGGGTGGCGGCGCGCTTCAAGGCCGAACAGACGCGACTAGCGCGCATGGGCTTCGACGACCTGCTCACCCGGCTCGCCGCCGCGCTTGCCGGGGCGCGTGGCGAAGCCCTTGCCGGGCGCATCCGCGCCCGCTTTCCGGCCGCGCTGATCGATGAGTTCCAGGATACCGATCCGGTCCAGTACGCCATCTTCGAGCGGGTATACCGTCCCCGCGAGGATCGCCCGGAAACCGCGCTGGTGCTGATCGGCGACCCCAAACAGGCGATCTACGCCTTTCGCGGCGCAGACATCCATACCTACCTCGCTGCCCGCCGCGACTGTGCCGGCCGCATTCACACCCTGCGTCACAACTACCGCTCCAGCGCCGCCATGGTGCGGGCGGTCAACCACTGCTTCGGCCGCGCCGAGGCGCGGCCGGAGGGCGCCGGCGCATTCCTGTTCCGCGCCGGGGACGACAACCCGCTGCCTTTCGTCGCGGCGATGCCGCAAGGACGGCCCGGTCGTTTGCGCCTGGATGGCGAGGATGCCGTCGCGCTGCGGTTGTGGTGGCTGGCCAGTCTGGATGGAAAGGCCATTTCACAGGAGGAATACCGTGATCGCATGGCGGCCGCCTGTGCCGGCGAGATCGCGCGCCTGCTCGGGCTCGGCGCGTCCGGCCGGGCCGGCATCGAGGCCGCGGACGGCGGCTTTTCCCCCTTGCGGCCAGGCGACATCGCGGTGCTGGTCAACGAGCGCCGCGAGGCGGCTGCGGTGCGCGCCGCCCTGGCGGCACGAGGCGTGCCCAGCGTGTATCTGTCCGAGCGCGATTCGGTCTACCAGAGCCCGCAGGCGGCCGACCTGCAACGTTGCCTGCTGGCGTGCGCCGAACCGGAAGACCCGGCTCGCCTGCATGCCGCGCTGGCCAGTGCCAGTCTCGGTCTGGACTGGGCCGAGCTGGACCGTCTGCGCCACGACGAGTCGTTCCGGGAGGCGGCGCTTGCCCGCTTCCAGGGCTATCGCGAGATCTGGCGGCGGCAGGGGGTGTTGCCGATGCTGCGCCGGCTCCTGCATGACCATGGCGTGGCCGCGCGTCTTCTTGCCCGGCCCGATGGCAGCGGTGAGCGTGCGCTCACAGACCTGATGCATCTGGCCGAACTGATGCAGACCGCGGCGGCCGAGCTGGACGGTGAGCATGCACTCATCCGCCACCTGGCCGAGGCACGCCGCCAGGAGGACGCCGGCGGCGAGTGCGCCGGCCGGCGCCAGCGCCTGGAGAGCGATGCCGACCGGGTTCGGGTGATCACCGTGCACAAGTCGAAGGGACTCGAATACCCGCTGGTGTTTCTGCCCTATGCGGCCCGGGCGCGGCCCCTGAAGGAGCGTGATTTCCCGCGCCGTGCGCCGGATGCGGACGGTCGCCGCCGCTTATGGCTGCGCGCCGAGCCCGATGTGCTTGCACGCGCAGAGCGCGAACGTCTGGGCGAGGACCTGCGCAAGCTGTACGTCGCCCTCACCCGCGCCCGTCATGCCACCTGGGTGGGGCTGGCCGGGCTGGCCGACCTCGATCGCGCCGCCATCGGCCACCTGCTTGCCGAAGGCGGAGTTGGCCCCGGCGACCTGGAGGCAGCCCTGCGCGAGCTGGCGCAGGCCTGTCCGGACATTGCCGCCACCGAGGCGCCGGAGGTCGGCGCTTCGGCATGTTTCAGCACTCCGGCAGCGAGCCTGCCGCGTGGCGCGGCGCGCTGGCCGACCCGGGTGGCTGCCGAACCGTGGTGGATCGCCAGTTATTCAGCCTTGCGCACCCGGGTCGAGGAAGGGCCCCGGCCGGCACCGGAAACCGCCGCCGAATCGACTTTCCGCGAGGACCGGGCCGGTGCCGGCCCGGTGCTGGCCAGCGGGGCGCGACAGGTGGCCGATGTCGGCGGGCCGCATGTCTTTCCACGCGGCGCCGAGGTCGGCACCTTCCTGCATGAATGGCTGGAATGGGCGGCCGGCCAGGGCTTCGGCGCCTTGGCCGGCGATCCGGCGCGAATCCACGCCAGCCTGCTTCAGCGCTGCATCCGGCGAGGCTGGGAAGGCTGGACGCCGCTTCTGGCGCGCTGGGCCACCGATCTTCTGCGCCGGCCGTTCGCGCTGCCAGGGACCGAATTCAGCCTGGCCGGATTGGGCGGCGTGGTGGCCGAGATGGAATTCTGGATCGCCGCCGGGGCAGTGGACAGTGTCTGGCTCGACCGCCAGGTGAGTGATTGCACACTGTCCGCCTTGCCCCGTCCGGAGCTTGCGCCGGAGCGCATCCAGGGCATGCTCAAGGGCTTCATTGATCTGGTGTTCGAGTGGCGCGGGCGCTACTACGTCGCCGACTACAAGTCGAACTGGCTGGGGCCGGACGACACGGCCTATGCGCCGGAGCACTTGCGTCAGGCAGTGCTCGATGCGCGCTATGACCTGCAATACAGCCTGTACCTGCTTGCATTGCACCGCCTGTTGCGCGCGCGTCTGCCGGACTATGACTACGACCGTCACGTCGGCGGCGCGGTATACCTCTTCCTGCGCGGTGTCGCCGCCCCCGGTGGCGGAGTCCATTTCGAACGGCCGCCGCGCATCCTCATTGACGCACTCGATCGGCAGTTCGCCGGCGAATCGTGAGCTCCGCCGAAGGGGGCGCTTATTTGTCTTCCTTCACCGGGCAGGTGTTGAGGCCGATCAGGGAGTAGAGCGGGCAGATGCTGATCAGGCCGGTCACCAAGGGAACCACGCCGATCCAGGCCCAGACCGGGCCACCGAGCAGGGCGGCCCATACGATCAGGGCCGCGCCGAGAACCAGACGCAGGATGCGGTCGATGCCGCCGACATTGGGTTTCATGGGGGGCTCCAGCAGGATGTGATGGGGCCGCCAAGATAGCATGGAAGTCTGTGGCATGGACTCGCCACGTCACCCTGATCGGCTCGTCGTGAGATTGCCGGAGCATCCCAGATTGTCCATTGACAATTTTTTCAGCCCTTCCCCCATTGGAGGAGGGTTGGGATGGGGGTGCGGCCGGGCCGCTTCATTGCGCGAGCTGCATCTTAGCCCACCTTTAACAACATCCCCGCCCTTTTTCCGATTTTCCCCGCCTCAACACCCCGCCAAGCCGCATGGTTGACGGGTCGGGTTT
>CAZOZD010000064.1:0-10062 GCA_964584195.1 uncultured Burkholderiales bacterium | reverse complement strand
GCCCTGGCCGAAGGGCGCGGCATCTATCTCGACGTGGCCCTGGTCTATGCCTTGCTCGCCTTTCTCGGCGTGATCGTGGTGGCCCGGTATCTGGAGCGTGGACTGTGACCGATACGCCGCTCGCGCTCCTTGGTGGCCTGCTGGTGATCGCCGGCACGGCCTTCCTGCTCCTCGGCGGCCTGGGGCTGATGCGCATGCCGGACGTGTTCAACCGCATTCAGGCCGGCACCAAGGCCACCACCCTGGGCACCCTGCTGACCCTGGCCGGCGTGGCCTGCATTCGCCCCGACTGGGGGCTCAAGCTGCTGCTGATCGGCCTGTTCATCCTGTTCACCAATCCGCTCTCGGCCCAGGTGCTGGCCCGTGCGGCGCATCGCATCGGCAGCCGCAAGTCGCCGCTGACCGAGGTCGACCGCCTGGCGGAAGACACGGGGGAACGGTCATGAGCGCGCTCACCCTCGCTCTGGCCGGCCTGCTCTGCCTGGGCATCCTGGCCGCCGCATGGCTGGCGGTGCGCGGCGAAGGCGAAGCCGGCCTACCCGTTGCGATCCTGGCCTCGGGTCTGGTCAGCCTGCTCGCCTCGGTGCTGCTCCTGCTCCTGGCCGCGCCCGACGTGGCGATGACCGAGGCGGCCATCGGCAGCGGGCTCACCACATTCCTGTTCTTCTATGTACTGCATCGCCTGCGTACCGGGACCGACAAGGAAGAGCAAAGTGATTAGGCGCCTCCTCGCCCTGTTCCTGCTGGTGCTGCCTGCCGTGCTGTTCGTCCACCTCTGGCTCGGTTATGTGCCCGATGCCGAGCTCAATGCCAGCGCCGCTATTACGCCGAGCGCACCGCCACCGATCTGGGCGCGGCCAATCTGGTCACCGCCATCATCGTCACCTACCGCGGCCTGGATACCCTGGGCGAAGTCACCGTGCTGTTCCTGTCTGCCGCCATCGTCGGCCTCGTCCTGACCCGGCGCTCCGGCGCACAGACCACCCCGCCAGCCCCTGTGGGCGAGCTGCTCGCCACCGGCAGTCAGCTGCTGGTGCCGCTCATCCTGTTGCTCGGGGTGCATGTATTCGTCAATGGTCACCTCACCCCTGGTGGCGGTTTCCAGGGCGGCGCCATCCTCGCCTCGGGCCTGCTGCTCCTGTTGCTGGCCAATCCATTGCGCACATTCAGCCACCGCCTGATCACCCGCATCGAATCGTTCTCCGGCTTCAGCTTCGTCGCGCTGGGGGTGCTCGGCATGGCGCTGGCCGGTGGCTTCCTCGACAACCGCATCCTGCCCCTGGGCGAGTTCGGCGCACTGTTCTCGGCCGGGGCGATCCCGGTCATCTACTCCCTGGTCGGACTCAAGGTGGGGGCCGAGTTCGCCTCCATCCTGGCCAGCCTGTCCGAAAGCGAACCCTCCTGATGTCGCTCGTCCAGCTCGCCATGGCCACCGGCTTCATGCTGATCCTGATCGGCTTCTGGGGCGCGCTCACCCGGCGCCACCTGTTGCGCATCATCGTCGCCTTCACCCTGGTCACCACCGGTATCAACGTGGTCATTGTCGCGATCGGTTACCTGCCCGGCCGCACCGCGCCCATTCTCGATGCCGCGGTGCCGGTCGCCGAGGCCGGCGCGCGCCTGATCGACCCCCTGCCACAGGCCCTGGTGCTCACCGCCATCGTCATCGGCGTGGGCATCACCGCGCTGATGCTGGCCTATGCCCTGCGCCTGTTCGCCCGCCATGGCCACCTCGACATCCGCCGCCTGACGGAGCTGAAATGGTAGACACCGCCGGCCTGCCATTCAGCAACCCCCTGCTGATTATCGCCATCGGCCTGGGCACGGCCTTTCTGCTCGGCTTTATCGACGATCGCCGGCGCGGTCTGGCATTCGTGCTGAGTCTGGCGGCCCTGGCCGCGATGACCGCGATCTCGGCCGAATGGCTGCTGGCCTTTGCCGGGGGTGGACTGGCCGGGCCGGTCATCCTGCACACCGCCGGCACGCCGCCGCCCTTCGCCATCAGCCTGCGCATGGGCCTGGCGGAAGCGGCGCTGACCCTGCTCATCCATGCCGCCGGCCTGTTCACCGCACTGTCCATGAAGGACAGCCTGACCAGTCACGGCCGCCGCGCCATGGCGGTGCTGCTGGTGGCCGTGATGGCGCTGTCCGGCATCGTGCTTACCCGCGACCTGTTCAACCTGTTCGTGTTCATCGAGCTGGTGGTGATCGCCAGCGCCGGGCTGCTCTTGCTCTCGGAGGATGCCCGCGCCGTGCAGGCCGGCTTCAAGTACCTGATGGCTGCGCAGTTCATCTCCGCGCTGTTGTTGATCGGCCTCATTTTCGCCTACCACGCCGGCGGCTCGCTCAGCCTCGACGACCTGGCCGAGCCGCGCCTGGACATGCTGCACGCCGGCACCATCGCATTCTTCCTGATGTTCGCGGCACTACTCCTGGAACTCAAGCCCTTCCCCGCCAACGGCTGGGCGCTGGACATCTACGAATCGGCCCACCCGGCATTTTCAGCCCTGCTCTCGGCCGCGGCGGCGAGCGCCATGCTGTTCGCGGTCGACAAGCTGCTCGACCTGGGCGGGTCGCGCTGGCTCGATCTCGCCACCGGGATCGGCATCGTCACTTTCGTCGTCGCCAACATCCTCGCCCTGCCGCAAGCCAACGACCGTCGCCTGCTCGGCTATTCCTCGCTGGCGCAGACCGGCCTGGTGCTGGTGGTGATCGGCCAGCGCGAGCTATTGGGCGAGGCCTATGCATTCGTCGCATTCGGCATCCTGGTGGCCCACGCCGTGGCCAAGGCCGGCCTGTACTGGCTGTCCGGGCTCATTGCCGAACGCGGTCTGGGCGCCTGGGCCGCACTCAGGCAACAGCCCTGGCTGCTGTTCGCATTCGCCACCTTCCTGGCCATGCTGATCGGCCTGCCGCCCTTCCCCGGCTTCTATGCCAAGTGGGAACTGGCGCACGCACTGGCTGCGGACGGGCAGCTCGTGCTGCTCGGCCTGATCCTGTTCGGGGCGCTGATCGAGTCGGTGTATCTGTTCCGCTGGTTCGGCCAGGCCGTCAAGCGCGAACCACAGTCCGCCCTGCCGGCGCCCGCCTTGCACCAGACGGCGCCCGTGCTGGCGGCATTGCTCGCCGGCTGGGGCCTGGGCTATCTGTGGGGTGAGCTGTCCGGCCACACCAACCTGCTCCTGGTGCTGCCGCTCCTGTTCGCGCTGGCCTTCCTGCTCCTCGAATCCTTGCCGGCCTGGGTCAAGAACAGCCTCGCGATTGCCGGCCTGGTGGCGCATTTCGTCTGGCTCTACGGCCAGGACGTGCTCGACCCGCTGCGTCTCATCTTCGCGGTGATTTTCCTCATCGGTGGCGCCATCGTCCTGCTCGCGAGCTTCGAGGCGCACGGCCGCCGCATCGGCTTCTATCCCTCAGCCATGCTGATGTATGCCGGTCTGGCCATGCTGGTGGTGGCGGAAACCAGTTTCGATTTCTTCGCCGCCTGGGAGCTGCTTACCGTCGGTTCATATTTTCTCATCCTGCGTGGCCGTGAATCGGAGCCGCACGCACTGTCCTACCTCCTGTTTTCGCTCGGCGGCGCATTCCTCATCCTGGCCGGCTTCGCCCTCGCCGCCCAGGGTGCATCCGCCATCCCGCTTGCCGCCCTGGGCGGGCTCGCCCAACCGCTGGCACCCTGGGTGTTCATGCTGCTCGCCATCGGCTTCATGACCAAGACCGCCGCCCTCGGCGTGCATATCTGGCTGCCCGGCGCGCACGCCGAGGCCGAGACCGATGTTTCGCCCATGGTGTCCGGCATCCTGCTCAAGGCCGGGCTGTTCGGCCTGTTCCTGCTGCTCATGCACATGGGCCGCCAGGAGCTTTACGGCATCGACCTGACCCACGCCATGCTCTGGATCGGCGCGCTCACCGCATTGATCGGTAACCTGATGGCCGCATTCCAGGAAGACGCCAAGCGCCTGCTGGCCTGGTCCTCGATCGGCCAGATGGGCTACGCGCTGTTCGGGCTGGCGCTGATGAACCCGCTCGGCTGGCTGATGGCGCTGATGTTCGTCATCAACCATTACATCTACAAATCGATGCTGTTCCTTTCGGTGGGCGGTGTGGCCAAACGCACCGGCACCCGCCTGATGTACCGCATGGGTGGCCTCATCACCCTGATGCCGCTGTCCTTCGTCGCGGTGCTGATCGGCATCATCGCCATCTCCGGGGTGCCACCACTGTCCGGCTTCGGCGGCCGCTGGATCTTCTACAACGCCATCCTCGATACCGAAGCGCGCCTGCCCCTGGTGATCCTGTTCCTGGCCGGGCCGATCGCATTCCTGTACCTGTTCCGGCTCATCCACACCATCTTCCTCGGTCAGCTCAAGGACGAGCATCGCCGCCTCAAGGAGGCGCCGTTCTGGATCGTCCTGCCGCAGATGCTGTTCGTCGCCATGCTGCTGGTGGTGGCGGTGGTCCCCGGACTGGTGCTGCGCCATGTCGACGCATACATCGCCGGGCTGTTCGGGCATGGCGGACTGGACTGGTCGGGCACGACCATCCTCGGTCCCTACGGCTGGTGGAACCCGATCGCCATCATGATCATCGTCGGCGTGATCTTCATGACCCTGTTCGCCTGGCTGCTGTTCGTCAACCGGCGCGCGCAAAAGGTGAAGCAGTTCAACATCGTGTTCTCGGCCGAACGCCCCTACCGGCCCGAGACCACCCACTTCGCCTGGAACTTCTTCGCCCCCTACCGCAAGGCCCTGGGCTTCCTCACCACGCCCCTGATCACCCTCTTCTGGCAGGCCGTGACGGATGCCCTGCACAGTGCCGGTGATCTCGGCCGGCGCATGTACACCGGCAACGGCCAGACCTATGCCTATCACCTGCTGGCCTTCGTGCTGGCGATCTTCCTGTTCGGGCTGGGAGGGCTGACATGAGCTTCGACTGGATGAAGATCCCCTACGCCCTGCTGACGCTGTTCATCGTGTTCAACTTCGGCATGCTGCTGGGCGCGTTCATCCAGAAGATCGGTGCCCGCGCCGGCCGCCGCCATGGCATCCCGGTCTGGCAGAACTACATCGACCTGATCAAGAACTACGGCCAGCGCAGCGCCATCACCCACGGCGTGATGTTCTATCTCGGCCCGGTGTTCCGCCTCGCGGGCGGGGTCGGTCTGCTGCTGTTCGTGCCGACCATCTACGGCTCGGAGATGTTCTCCAACTTCTCGTTCGCCGGCGATTTGATCCTCGCGCTCTATTTCGTGTTCTTTGGCACCCTGGGCATGGCCCTGGGCGCGGCCGAGAGCGGCCATCCGCATGCCGCCATCGGCATCACCCGCGGCCTGTCCCAAGTCACCGCGGCCGAGCTGCCCTTCGCCCTGGCGGTGTTCGCGGTGGCCTTGCAATACCAGACCCTGTCGGTCACCGACATCGTCGCCGCTCAACAGGGTGGCATCCAGAACTGGACCCTGTTCACCAATCCGCTCGCGGTGGCGGCGGCCATGCTGGCATTCCTCGGCAGCATGATGCGCCCGCCGTTCGACGTGGTGCTGGCGCCGCAGGAGATCCCGATCGGACCGCCCACCGAATACCACTCCGCCTATCTGGCCCTGATGCAGACCAACCGGGCCATCTTCCCCATCGCCAAGATCGTGGTGTACATGAATCTGTTCTTCGGCGGTGCGGCAAGCTGGCCGGAATTCTTCCTCAAGGCCTTCCTGCTCTACCTGTTCTCGGCTTTCGTCGGCGTGGTGTTCCCGCGCTTCCGGGTCGAGCAGTCGATCCGCTGGTTCCTGATCTGGGCGGTGCCCATCGGTGTGCTGGCCATACTCTGGGTGTGATGATGAAGGAAGAACTCAAGAAGCGCCTGGTGCGCGCCCCCGATGGCCAGGAATTCGAGGTCGACCCGCTCGCCGACTATTTCTGTGACGCGCCACCCGCGGTGCATCCGCCGGCCTATGTGCAGATCGTCGAGGACTTCTTCAACTGGGCACGCGCCCAGTCACTGTGGATCCTGGGCTTCGGCACCGGCTGCGGCGCCATCGAGATGCGTCCGCTGATGACGCCGCGCTTCGACGCCTACCGGTTCGGCATCCAGTGGCGTCCCACGCCGCGCCAGGCCAATCTGCTGGTCATCTCCGGCTACCTGTCGGTGAAGACCCTGAAGCGCGCCATCCGCGCCTACGAGCAGATGCAGAACCCGAAATACGTGGTCGGCCTGGGCTCCTGCACCATCAACGGCGGCATGTACTGGGACAGCTACAACACCATCAAGCGGCTCGACGATTACCTGCCGGTGGACGTCTACATCGTCGGCTGCATGCCGCGCCCGGAGGCGCTGCTGGCCGGGTTTGAGGAACTCAAGCGGATCATCCGCGCCGGTCGCGCCGAAGGCGCCAACCAGTACGCGGAACGCTTCACCTGGTACAAGGAAAACCAGAAGCGGGTGATCCACGACTGGGACATGCCGGACTACAACTGGTAAGCCATGCGCGCACTCCATACCCGCCTATCCGCACTCTTCCCGCTCGGCGAATTGAAAGAACAGCGGCCTGATCTCGCCTTTGTCGATGCGCCCCAGACACACCTGGTCCCCTTGCTCACCCACCTGCGCGATCATGAAGGCTATACGCATCTGGTGCTGCTCACCGCCGTGGACTGGCTGGAGGCGGGCGAATTCCAGCTTACCTACCTGCTCTGCAAGCGTGCGATCCCGGACGATCTGGGGGTGCGGGTGCGCATCCCGCGCGAGCCGGCGGTGATGGAATCCATTCACCAACTCTGGCCCACCGCCGCCACCTACCAGCGCGAACTGCGCGAGATGTTCGGCATCGACTTTCCCGGCAGTCCCGGCGTGAACGATGAATTCATCCTCGAAGGCTGGACCGGTCCGCCGCCCTACCGGCGCGATTTCGACACCCTGGCCTACAGCCGCGCAACATTCCGCGAACGCGAAGGCCGCGTCACGCACGACCCGGCCGGACACATGAAACAGCAGCTGTATCCCGAAGGAGGCGGCCAGTGAGCCTCTTTACCCCCGACCGCAGCCAGTATCCGGCCCGCCGTCCGGACGGCACCCTCGACATCGATCTTGCCTCGGGCAAATACCTCAAGCTCTGGCAGGGCCCCAACCATCCCGGCATCACCGGCAACATGTCGGTGGAGTTGACCGTGTGCGGCGACGAGGTGGTGGAGGGCAAGACCCACGTCGGCTATCTGCACCGCGGCTTCGAGAAACTGATGGAGCGGCGCACCTTCATCCAGTGTTTTCCCATCGTGTGCCGCATCTGCGTGCCGGAGCCGGACTTCAACGAATACTGCTACGCCGCCGCGGTGGAAGAACTGGCCGGGCTGGAGGCGCCGGAGCGGGCGCACTGGATCCGCACCCTGATCCTGGAGATGGGGCGCATCAATTCGTACATGATGTATCTGGGCGGCCAGGCCGGGGCGTTCGGCCTCGGCGTGATCGGGCAATGGACCACCTATGCCCGCGACCTGATGCTGGACCGCTTCGAGGAGATGACCGGGGCGCGCATCTACCACATGTTCATCCTCCCCGGCGGGGTACGCGACGGCCTGCCCGACGGCTTTGCCGGCCGCATGGAAGAGACCCTGCGCGAGGTCGAGCGCACCCTCGACGATGTATGGGACGTGATGTTCCAGAACGCGGTGTTCAAAAAGCGCGCCGTGGGGCTGGGCGTGATCGAGCCGGCCTGGATTGACGCCTACGGCGTGACCGGACCGAATGCCCGTGCCGCTGGCGTGGCCCTGGACGTGCGCCGCGACCATCCGTATCTCGTCTATCCGCAACTCGATTTCGAGCCGGTGACGGGACGCGACTCGGACGTCTACAGCCGCGCCGAGGTACGCTTCCGCGATGTGCGCATGTCGGTCGACCTCATCCGCCAGATCCTCGCCCGCATGCCCAAGGACGGCCCGGTGATGGCGGCCCTGCCCAACGTGCTGCACTGGAAGATCCCGCCCGGCGAGACCTATGTGCGCGGCGAATGCTCGCGCGGCGAGTATGGCTACTACCTGGTCACCGACGGCTCCGGCTACCCGCGCCGGGTCAACGTGCGCGGCCCCTCCTACACTCATGCCGTGGCCCTGCTCGAACGGATGATCGTGAACTGCAACATCGCCGACGTGGCCGCCCTGATGGTGTCGATGCACACCTACCCGCCGGAAATCGAACGATGAGTCTCAAGGACGTACTCTCCCCGTTCACCGCCTGGAAGAACCTGTTCCGTGACCCGGTGACCATCGCCGAGCCGATCGGCCGGCCGGCCGCGGCACGCTATCGCGGTTTTCACCAGAACGATGTCGAAAAGTGCATCGGCTGCGGCACCTGCGAGGCCATCTGCCAGAATGCAGCCATCGACATGGTGCCGGTCGAGGGCATCGAAGCCCGCCAAGGTGACTCCGGCCTGCGCCCCCGCATCGACTATGGCCGCTGCTGCTGGTGCGCCCTGTGCGTCGACGTGTGCATGACCAAATCGCTCACCCTGTCCAACGCATACACCTGGGTGGACAGCGACCCGGATGCATTCCGCTTCATCCCCGGCGTCGACCGCAAGGACTGGGACACCACCCCGCTCGGCTACCGTCGCCCCGAAGCGCACCGGCTCATGGCCGCAACCCGCATACCGATGCGCGAGCTCGAACCGTCCGCACGCATCGACACCTTCGTCGAGATCGTTCAGGGCTATGACGTCGCCGAGGCGAAACTGGAAGCCGACCGCTGCGTGTCCTGCGGCCTGTGCATCGCCACCTGCCCCACCCACATGGCGATTCCCGAGTACATCGCCGCCGTGCGCGACGGCGACTACGTACGCGGCGTGCGCCTGCTCTACGAATCCAACCCGTTCTCGGCCGTGTGCGGCCGGGTATGCACGCACAAGTGCGAGACCACCTGCGCCGCCCGCCACGAAGGCGATCCAATCGCCATCCGCTGGCTCAAGCGCCACATCATGGACCAGGTCACGGTCGAGCAGTGCCAGGCCCTCGTCGGCGGCCCCGGCCCGGCAACCGGGAAAAGGGTGGCCATCGTCGGTGCCGGCCCGGCCGGGCTGACCGCCGCATTCGACCTGGCCCGCCTGGGCCATGTGGTGACGGTATACGAAGCGCTCGACCAGCCCGGCGGCATGACCCGCTGGGGCATTCCGGAATACCGCCTGCCCTACGACGCCATCGACCGCGACATCGAAGTGATCCGCTCGGTGGGGGTGGAGATTCGCTGCAACACGCCGATCGGCCGCGATCTCACGCTCGACCGCCTGCGTGAGGAAAACGATGCAGTCCTGCTTGCACTTGGCCTGCAACAGGGCCGCGGCACGCGCATCCCCGGCAGCGACCACGCCAATGTCCACCGCGCAGTCGACCTGCTGCGTCAGGCGACTGCCGGCGAGGACTTCGGCGTACCCGGCCAGGCCGTGGTGATCGGCGGCGGCAACGTCGCCATGGACATCGCCCGCACCCTGGCGCGGCTGCAAAAGCAGCGCTTCGGCGAAGTGAAGGTGACCGTCACCGCCCTGGAAGAGATCGACCGCTTCCTGGCCGACCCCGAAGAAATCAAGGAATCCGGCGAGGAGGACATCCTCATCCTGCCGGCGCGCGGGCCGCGCGAGGTGGTGATCGAAAACGGCCGCGTGGTCGGCCTCAGGACCTGGCGGGTGAAGGCCATCTTCGATGCCCAGGGTCGCTTCGCCCCCACCTATGACGAGAGCGACGAACAGATCCATCCCGCCGAGATGGTGATCGAGGCCATCGGACAGACCGCCGACACCGCCCTGCTGGGCGAGGCGTTGACCGAACGCCTGGCCTGGAACCGCGGCCGGCTCGCCACCGACGCCGGCGGCAGCACCAGCGAGGCCTGGCTGTGGGCGGCCGGCGACATGGTGCGCGGTCCCGACGTGGTCACCGCGGTGGCCGACGGCCACCGGGTTGCCGCCAGCATCCATGCCGCGATCATGAACAAGGAGTATTCGCATGCCTGAAGGAACCCACGGCATCGACCGCTTGCGCGGCAAGACCAGCCTGCGCGGGCGCGAGTACTACAGCTCGGCGATGACCGCCA
>CAZOZD010000063.1:0-10095 GCA_964584195.1 uncultured Burkholderiales bacterium | reverse complement strand
ATGATCGCCTCAAGTGGTCACATTGTTATGAGCGGTTGAACGCGATCAAGACTGACCGAAGGCAGTGTGGATTTCAGATTCCCGCTTGGATCCTCGGTCTGGCCGGCCGGCTGGGCCACTTCCTGAAAGCCCAACCCTTTACAGTTACCTGCCGCTGGCACTGTCAGTAGTACTGCCGGATGTAGCCATATGCCTTTTCGAACAGTTCTTCGTCGGCATGCAGCTTGTACTTGAAGAGTGATTTCCGCAGGGCCTTCTTGATCTCCCGCTCGCCGGCCAGCGTGTCCTGCCAGCCGGGGAATCGCACCAGACGCACGATCTCGTCGATATCGGCGACGACTCTCTCGACCATGATCGGCGTCTCGGCGGTTTTGACCTCGTTGAACAGTTCGGTCATCCGGGCTACCCCAACGCCGAATGCGCAACGAATCGGGATCGAGGTGTTCTAGGCCGACGTAATGCTCCATACCGGACTCGGATGGATTGTCGATGCGGACATTGACGTTGGTGGCGATCTGGTCAAAACGCCACACCTTCCAGCCAGGTTTCATCTTGCCACCCATCACGCCACCCCACCCTGCTGCATCGGCTGCCAGGCCCGGTACTCGGACAGCCGCAGCCGGTAACGGGTGACGTTGCCCTCGTGCAGGTGGGCCAGGTCGTCCATGGCCAGCGCAACCACCCGGTCCAGGTCTTCTGCGGGAACCAGGGAGGCCGCCAGAGTGCGCACCGCCGCTTCGCCGGGTGCCTGCTGGCCGCGCACGATCTCGGCCACGATGGCGATGAGCGCCTCGCGCTGACGCAGGCGCACGGGGTCGGGTTCGGCCACGGTTTCGCGGATGGCCATGTAGCGCTGGCAGGAGCGCTCGTAGGCCCAGACGAACACGTCGCGCAGCAGCTCCACCCGCTTCATCTCGTACACGCCCAGGGTTCCCTCGACATAGGCCCGCTCGGGCACGTCGATAAAGGACAGGGGGCAGAGGTTGCGGCGGATGAGCGGGATGTTGGCGCCCAGCCGGGAGACCCGCTTGTTCACGTCCACGAAGGGTTGCAGGTAGGGGATGTGGACCATGACGAAGAAGGCCTGTTCGAAGGGATCTGCGATGGCGTCGGCCTTGGCCAGGATCATGTGGAAATAGGCATCGATCTGCTGCGGGATGCCGAGGGGGTGAAACACCGTGCCGCTGACCTCGACGATACGGCTCCTCAGCCGCCCGCTTTCGTTGGGATCGGCGAGCAGGTTCTCGGACAGGAGCGCATGCAGGTTGAAGAAGGTGAAGGGGTTGAAGCCGATGTCCTCGGCCTGCTCCACCAGCAGCTCGATGGCGGCCTTGTGGTTGAGGATCATCTGCGCCTCGCGGCGGTCCTTGCCCTCGGCCGCCTGGCCCAACTCGATCAGGTTTTGCGTGTCGAGCCGGGTGTAGGTGTTGCCTTCGAGCCGGCTGGATGCCCAGGACAGGTCGATCAGCAGTCGCCCCAGGATGTCGCGCGCATAGGTGCCCGCCGGGCGCTCGCCGTCGGGGGAGCGGCCGATGTTGTGCAGATGTTGGCGGATTTCAGACGGCAGATAGCCGGTTTGGTTGGGGCGGTAGGCCTCCAGGAATTCGCGGTCGTAGCCCACAGGATAGCGAAGCTGAATGGGCTGGCGGACGTAATCGAGGACTTCCCGCCCCGCGGGCGTGATGGGCACGTAGATTTCGACTTCGTGGGCGTGCCCCTCCAAGACCAATTCAGCGTCCTCGGGTTGGGTGACATAAATATCGATGCCGCCGAGCGCCCGGTATAGGCGCGCCCTGCCTTGTCCTGTTGCCGAGATATGTTTCCGGTCAGCAAATTCGCCCAGGCGGCGCTGTAGGGTGCGACGGCTGACGAGGTCGGCCAGGGCGGCATGCAGATCGTCGATACCGACGCCCTCGGGGTGCCGTGCGATCTCGGCCTCTATGCGTGCGTTCAAATCCTCAGGAAGCTTTTTTGGCATGCTTCACCCTTCTATTGGCGCGCAACAACCTGTACGCGCCAAAAATCTAACCCTAATGGCGCGAATCGTCAATTTGCGCGCCATTCATTTGGCACGACTGGCGGGTTTCGCGCCAGAAACCTGAGCAGGCTCAAGGGCATCGAGGGTTTCCACCATGTCGTCCATCTGCTGCCAGAAGGCTAGGCCGTCGGCCTGCCATTTGTCCCACGCAGCGGCAAGGCTCTTGGCATCTCCCTCACCCCCGGCCCCTCTCCCGATGGGCGAGGGGAGCTTCCTGACATACAGCGGAATCGACAGATTGGCCCCGTTGTCGGCGATCTGGGCGAGCGTCGCCACGGCCGCAAACCCCTCTCGGTCGGCAAAGGCCCGGAAGGCCCGCAAGATGTGCTGCTGATGCTCGGGCTTGAGGAAGCTCTGGGCCCGTTCCAGCGTGACCTCGTTCAAGGCATCGATGAACAACACCTTGCCCTTGCGCGTCACCGGCTTGCGCCGATTGCAGACGACGATGCAGGACTCCATCGGCGAGTTGTAGAACAGGTTCGGCCCGAGGCCGATCACCGCCTCGACCCAACTCCTGTGAGAACACCAACTCCAGAGGACGACGCTGGAATGTGTAACAAGTCGAATCGGCCCCGATGGAATGCTGACCGAGTCGTTTTTCGAGATCGTCGGTATGGCCGGTGTAGTAACTGGCATCGGCACACCGAAGAATGTAGACCCAAAAGCTCATTGCGTTGCCTCATCACGTCCTTCGAAAAGCTCAGGACGAACGGCTGCGGACACCCTGCATTCCGACCGCCGCCGTCTAAGATAAGAACGTCCTGATACTTTCGAGGACGGTCATGCCCCTCCTGGAAGTCCGTGCTGTCACCCGCCGCTTCGGCGCCTTCGAGGCGGTGAAGGACGTCAGCTTCGGGGTGGAGGCGGGGGAGTTCTTCACCCTGCTGGGGCCTTCCGGCTGCGGCAAGACCACCCTGCTGCGCATGATCGCCGGCTTCGACCTGCCCGACGCAGGGCAGATCCTGCTGGATGGCAAGGACCTGGCCCATACCCCGGCGGAACGGCGCCCGGTGCACACGGTGTTCCAGAACTTCGCCCTGTTCCCGCACCTGACGGTGGCGAAGAACGTGGCCTTCCCCCTGCGCATGGCCGGCCTGGCGGAAGCGGAAGTCCGGCGCCGCACCGCCGAGGCCCTGGACATGGTGCATCTGGGCGAACTGGCCGATCACTACCCGCACGAAGTCTCCGGCGGCCAGAAGCAGCGGGTGGCCCTGGCGCGGGGGCTGGTGAACCGGCCGCGCCTGCTGCTGCTGGACGAGCCCCTCGGCGCCCTCGACCTGAAGCTGCGCGAGGAGATGCAGTTGGAACTGATCAAGCTGCAGCGCGAGGTGGGCATCACCTTCGTGTTCGTCACCCACGCCCAGAACGAGGCCCTGGCTCTGTCGCACCGCATCGCGGTGATGAATGCCGGACGGGTGGTGCAGCTGGACGAGCCGTCGCGCATCTACGGCTTTCCGGCCAGCCGCTTCGTGGCCGACTTCATCGGCAACTGCAACCTGCTGGAGGCCGAGGTGCGGGCCGTCGAAGGGGGCCGTCTGCGCTTGCACGTGGCCGGGCTTGGCGAGATCGTGGCGCCGGCGGCGACGGCCATCGAGTCCGGGGCGCGCGGCCTGCTGGCCCTGCGGGCGGAGCAGGTGAGGGTTGCCGCCGAGGCCGACCCCGCCTGGGCCAACCGTTTTCCCGGCGAGGTGCGCGACTTCCTCTACGTGGGCGACGTGACCACCTACCAGGTGCGCCTGGACAACGGCTTCACCCTGCAGGCCCTGATGCCCAACGCGGCGCCGGGACGGGCGCGCTTCTTCGATCCCGGCGACCGGGTGATGGTGGGCTGGCCGGCCGAGGCGGGGCACTATGTCCGCGACTGACCGCGACCACCGGGTCAGCGGCCGGGCCACCGACCGGGCCACCGACCGGGCCACCCGCTGGGCGGTGCTTTCGCCCCCCACGCTGTTCCTGCTCGCCTTCTTCCTGGCGCCGGCGCTGATCATGGTGCTGGCCAGCTTCCAGTATCCGGGCGAGTTCGGCGGCCTGGCGCCGCTCGGCGATCCCGGCGAAGGCAGGGAGTACGGCCTGACCCTGGAAAACCACGCCTTCTTCTTCAGCGACTGGCTGTTCGCCGAGATCTTCGCCCGCTCCTTCCTGGTGGCGGCGGCCTCCACCCTGATCTGCCTGGTGCTGGCTTATCCGGTGGCCTGGCTGATCGCACAGAGCCCCAAGCGACACCGGGACCTGCTGGTGCTGCTGGTGATCCTGCCCTTCGCCAGCAACTTCCTGATCCGGGTCTACGCGTGGATGATCATCCTCGGCCCCCAGGCGGCCCTGGCGCGGACCCTCAACGGCCTGCTCGCCACCTTCGGGCTGGAGCCGGTGAGCCTGTTGTTCTCGCCCTTCGCGGTCCTGGTCGGCATGGTCTACGTGCACCTGCCGTTCATGATCCTGCCCCTCTACACCAACCTGGAGAAGCACGACCCCCTGCTGCTGGACGCCGCCCAGGACCTGGGCGCCGGCGCCTGGCAGCGCTTCTGGCGGGTGACCTGGCCGCTCTCCCTGCCCGGCGTGTTTTCCGGCGCGGCGCTGGTGTTCATCCCGGTGCTGGGCATGTTCGCCATTCCCGACCTGCTCGGGGGCACCCGCGACATGCTCATCGGCAACCTGATCAAGGACCAGTTCCTGGGCGTGCGCGACTGGCCGTTCGGCGCCGCCCTGTCCATCATGCTGACCCTGGCGGTGCTGAGCCTGGCGGCGGCGGCGGCCTGGGCGGCGCGGCCGAGGCGGGGCCATGCGTAGGCTGCCCGCCTGGCTGCTGCTGGCGGCGGCGGCCAGCTACGCCTTCCTGTATCTGCCGCTGATCATCGTCGTGGTCTATTCCTTCAACGACTCGCGGCTCAACGCCGAATGGGTGGGTTTCACCCTGGACTGGTACCGGGTGCTGCTGACCGACGAGGAGATGCTCATCGCCGCCCGCAACTCGCTGCTCATCGCCCTGGTGTCGAGCAGCGTGGCCACCCTGCTGGGGACCCTTGCCGGCCTCGGCATGCACCGCTGGCGCCCGGCCTGGCTGCCGCTGCTGGTGATCACCCCGGTGGCCATGCCGGAGATCCTGCTGGGGGTGTCGCTGCTGGTGTTCTTCATCCAGGTGCTGCACCTGACCCTGGGCTTTCTTTCCGTGGTGCTGGCCCACATCACCTTTTCCATCGGCTTCGTCGCCATCGTCGTGCGCGCGCGCCTGGCCGGCATGGACGAGAGCATCTTCGAGGCCGCCCGGGACCTCGGCGCCACCCCCTGGCAGAGCTTCCGCCTGGTCACCTTCCCGCTGATCCTGCCGGCGGTGGTGGCCGGCTTCCTGATGGCCTTCACCCTGTCGCTGGACGATTTCGTCATCACCTTCTTCACCGCCGGCGTGGGGGTGTCCACCCTGCCCCTGCAGATCTATTCGATGATCAAGATCGCGGTGACGCCGGAGGTGAACGCCGTCTCCACCCTGTTGATGCTGCTGACGCTGGTGCTGGTGATCATCGCCGCGCGCATGGACAAGGGCTTCATGAAGGGGGCGGCATGAAGCGGAAGTGGCTGTGGCCCTGGCTGTGCGCGCTGCTCGGCGGCCCCCTGTGGGCGGCGGAGACCCTCTACCTCTACAACTGGAACAACTACATCTCCGACGCGACCATCGCCCGCTTCGAGGCGCGCTGCGCCTGCCGGGTGGTGCAGGACTATTACTCGGACAACGAGGAGATGCTGGCCAAGATCGCCGCCGGGGCCTCGGGCTACGACCTCATCGTACCCACCGGCAACGCGGTGGAATCGCTGATCCGCTCGAAGCAGTTGCGGCCGATCGACAAGGCGCGCCTGCCCAACCTGAGGAACATCAAGCCGGAATTCCTGGACACCCCCTTCGACCCCGGCAACCGCCACTCCGTCCCCTACGCCTACACCCTCACCCTGATCGGCTACAACACCGCCAAGGTGAAGGAACTGGACCTGCCCACCGACACCTGGGCGCTGATCTTCGAGCCGCGCCACCTGAAGAAGATCAAGGGCCGGGTGACGGTGCTCGACTCGCAGCGGGAACTGATGGCGGCGGCGATGAAGTACCTGGGTCATTCCATCAACGACACCGACGAGGCCAAGTGGAAACAGGCCCGCGACCTGATCCTGCGGGCCAAGCCCTACTGGGCGGCGTTCAACGCGTCGAGCTACATCAAGGAGCTGACCGTGGGCAACATCTGGGTCGCGCACGGCTACTCCAACGACATGTTCCAGGCCGACCAGGACGCCCGCCGCGCCGGGCGGCCCTTCGGCATCGGCTACGGCATCCCGCGGGAAGGCGCGGTGCTGGCCCTGGATTCCATGGTGCTGCACAAGACCGGCCGCCACCCGGACCTGGCCCACCGCTTCATCGACTTCATGCTGGAAGGCGGCAACTCCGCGGAGCTCACCAACCTGATCGGCTCCGGCAACCCCAACCAGGCGGCCATGGCCCACATCCGCCCGGAGATCGCCGGGAACCGCGCCGTCTTTCCCGACGCGGCGACGCTCAAGCGGCTGGAGATGATGCGTGACCTGGACCGCAAGAGCCGCCGCGTGCTGAACCGCATCTGGACGGAAATCAAGCTGCGCTGACCGTGGTGGCGGTTCTGGGCCCCGGAGGAAGCGAGGTTGTGGCCGCCGTTCATCCTCCCCGCTGAACGAGCCCCCCGACCCTGCCCTTCAGCGTGCCTGGTGCACCGTCTGCCCCAGCATCTCCGGGGTGATCAGGGTGACGCCGCGCGCGGTGACGTGGAAGCGGCGGCGGTCCGCCTCCGGGTCGTGGCCGGCACTGAAGTCGTCCGGCAGCACGCACAGCTTGTCCACGACGACGCGGCGCAGGCGAACGCGGCGGCCAATCTGGACCTGCGGCAGGATGACCGAGTCCTCGATGAGGCCGCGCTCGCCCACCCGCACCTTGAGGGAGAGCAGGGAGCGCTCGATGGCGGTGCCGCTGACGATGCAGCCGTGGGCGATCATGGAATCCATGGCGTGGCCGCGGAAGCCGTCGTCGTTGAAGACGAACTTGGCCGGCGGCAATTGCGCCAAATGGGTGCGGATGGGCCAGTTGTCGTCGTAGAGGTTGAGGTCGGGCGTCACCTGGACCAGGTCCATGTTGGCCTCCCAGTAGGCGTCCACTGTGCCGACGTCGCGCCAGTAGGGCGTATCCCCGACCATGTTGACGCAACTGTCTCTGAAGCAGTGGGCGTAGAGGGTGCCGCCGCGCGCCAGCGCTGGCAGCACGTCGCCACCGAAATCGTGGCCGGAGGCCGCGTCGGCATGGTCGCGGGTGAGCACGTCGTAGAGGAAGCCGGCGCGGAAGGCGTAGATGCCCATGCTCGCCAGGGCATGGCCGGGCCGGCCGGGGATCGGCGTCGGCCGGTCGGGCTTTTCCTGGAAATCGACCACGCGCCAGTTCGCGTCCACGACCAGGACGCCGAAGGCGCGGGCCTGCTCCAGCGGCACGACGACGCAGGCCACGGTGGCGTCGGCGGCCTTGGCGAGGTGGTCGGCGAGCAGCACGCCGTAGTCCATTTTGTAGACGTGGTCGCCCGCCAGGATGAGGACATGTTCCGGCTCGCTGATGCGCATCAGGTTGATGTTCTGGAACACCGCGTCCGCCGTGCCCAGGTAGCAGCCGCCGCGGGCGTGCTGCTGCGCCGGCAGGACGTCGATGAACTCGTCGAACTGGTCGTCGAGAAAGTTCCAGCCCCGCTGGATGTGGTGGATGAGGCCGTGCGCCATGTACTGGGTGGCGACTCCGATGCGGCGCACACCGGAATTGATGCAGTTGCTGAGCGGGAAATCGATGATGCGCAGGGAGCCGGCGAAGGGCATGGCCGGCTTGGCGCGCCAGTCGGTCAGTTGCCTGAGCCGGCTGCCGCGGCCGCCGGCGAGGATCATGGCGTAGGCGCGGCGGGCCAGGTCCGCGCCAGACGCCGCCGCGCCCTGGGCGCGGGCGGGACAGGCCAGCAGGCGCCCGGGGCGCTGCTGCAGGGGAATCCGGGGCATCGGCGGTGCTCCTCGTCATGCATCGGGCTCGCCCCCGCGGGTGGGGAGGGAGACCTCTAGGGTCATATGGTTATAGGGCACCCTGAAGCGGGCGCCACCCGGTTTGCTGGCGCCGTTCCCTCTCCCCCAACCCCTCCCCCGCATGCGGGGGAGGGGTGCGCGGCAGCGCGGGAGAGGGAAATCCACCCATACTTCACTGCGCCGCAACAGCGGGAACCCTGGGCCCCCGGATCACCGATCCGGCCTGAACCCCATCACCTCGCGCAGCACCCCCTCCCCTACCCTGACCCGATGCTCCTCCCACAACCTCCGGCAGGCTTCCGCCGCGTCGGCGGGCGCAGGCCGCAGGGTGCCGAGGAAGGAGGTGACGTCCTCCACCACCGCCCAGGGGTAGACGTACCAGCGCCAGGCCTTGAGGTGCTTGCCGACGAAGTCGGCGCTAAAGCGGGTGACGGCCTTCTCGTGCAGGACGGCGGTCTTCAGGACGCGCGGGGAAAAGCCGCGCAGGTACGCCACCACGGCTTCCAGGGTGTCGCCGCTGTCGTTGACGTCGTCCACCACCAGTACGTCCAGTCCGGCCAGGTCGACGTTGATGGGATAGCGGATGACCACTTCGCGCTGCTTGCGGGTTGCGCTGTAGTGCTCCACCTTGATGCCGGTCATGCGCTCCATGTGCAGGCAGTCGCACACCACGCGGGCGGGCACGTAGCCTCCGCGGCCGATGGCGACGACGATGTCGGGGCGAAAACCGGAATCCAGCACGGCGCGGGCGAGTGCGCGGCCGAGGCGATCCACGGTGCGCCAGGAGACGAAGGTGCAGGGGGGCAGCTTGGCCATCGGAGATCCTTTGCCTGGATTCTGTTGACGTGTATCAGCGTAGCTGATTTGTCCGCCGCAAGAACCCGGCAAAGCGCATTTTCGCCGTCGAGCCGCTCCTGTCGCGCCTGCGGGAATCCGCCTACCTGTCGGCATCACCCGGTTCCTCCTCCGCGACAAGCTGAGCACCTGGCGGCGCTACGTGACCATCTACCCCGCTGGTCGACCTGGCGCGCTGGGGCCACCAGCAGGCAGGCGCCACATGGGAGGGCGATCACCCATTGCAGTGCGCGGGCCATGACATCCCGGGCCGACACCGAGCTTAGGCAACCCGGAATCGCGGTGTTACGATGTAATACATCTTATTCGGGAGATTCCCATGGCGACCCTGACGATGCGCATCGATGACCGGATGGAAGCTGAACTGGCCAGCCTTGCCGAGGCCACGCACCGCACCAAGAGCGACCTGGCCCGGGAGATGCTGCGCCGGCAGATCGCCATCCGCAGGTTCCAGGCCCTCCGGGACCAGGCCGTGCCCTACGCGGAGGCCGCCGGCTATCTGGCTGACGAGGACGTCTTCCGGGACGTTTCGTGAGGGTCTTCCTCGACACCAATGTCCTGGCCAGCGCCCTCGCCACGCGTGGCCTGTGCGCGGACCTGTTCGAGTCCGTCCTGGCCGAGCATGACCTGCTGACCAGCACGGCCGTCCTGGTCGAGCTCGAACGCATCCTGGCGAGCGAGTTCCGTCTGCCCGCCAACCTGGTCCGGAACTACATCGAACTGGTCGATAGCGCCGCGGAAGGGATCGTGGATGCCGTCGAGCTTCCCCTGGCCGTACCCGACCCCGGCGACGTCCCCATCCTGGCCGCCGCCCTGGCGGGTCAAGCGGTCTGCTTCGTCACCGGCGACAAGGCCCTGCTGGAGCTCGGCGAGATTGCCGGGCTGCCCATCCTCTCGCCCAGACAGTTCTGGGAGAAATATCGCCTGGGCCGCTGAGACGATCCGCGCGACGGACAACACACATGACGACACCCACAGCCGCCCCCGAGTTGCTGCCTTGCCGGGACAGGTAAAACCTGCACTGAAACCTCTACCCCTCCCAACATGATCCCCGACGCCCCCCTTACCGACGAAGAGCTCGACGAGCTCGAGCAATTCCTGAACTCCGACGCCACCCCCGAGGAATGCATGGACATCGCCATGCT
>CAZOZD010000062.1:3394-10108 GCA_964584195.1 uncultured Burkholderiales bacterium | reverse complement strand
GCGCAATCTGATCCGTTTCCTGGGCGAAGGTGACAAGGCCAAGGTGACCCTCCGCTTCCGTGGTCGCGAGATGGCGCACCAGGAATTCGGCCTGGAGTTGCTGAAGCGGGTGGAGCAGGACCTCGTCGAGCTGGCCGCGGTGGAGCAGTTCCCGAAGCTGGAAGGGCGGCAGATGGTGATGATGCTGGCCCCGCGCAAGAAATAAGGTTTGCAAGAGGCTGGGCGCGGTCCTCCGAATCCGCGCCACAAGAAGTATTGTCCGGTTTGCAAGCGTCTCCGTCGGAGACCACCGGCCGATATCAAATCAAGGAGCTCATCATGCCCAAGATGAAGACCAAGAGCGGCGCCGCCAAGCGTCTGCGTGTGCGCGGCAGCGGCAGCGTCAAGCGCTCGCATGCCTTCCTGCGCCACATCCTGACCAAGAAGTCGACCAAGCGCAAACGCAACCTGCGTGGCATGGAAACCGTGCACGCCTCGAACATGGTTCATGTTCGCGCCATGTTGCCCTACGCGTAAGGAGAGAACGAGATGCCCCGAGTCAAACGTGGTGTAACCGCCCGCGCCAGCCACAAGAAGGTGCTCGACGCCGCCAAGGGTTTCCGCGGCCGTCGCAAGAATGTATTCCGCGTCGCCAACGAAGCGGTGATGAAGGCTGGCCAGTATGCCTATCGCGACCGTCGTCAGCGCAAGCGCCAGTTCCGCCAGCTGTGGATCGCCCGGATCAACGCCGCAGCGCGTGAGCTGGGCATGACCTACAGCCAGTTCATGAACGGTATGAAGAAGGCCGCCATCGACATCGACCGCAAGGTTCTGGCCGACATGGCCGTGTTCGATCAGGCCGCATTCGCCAAGGTTGCCGAGCAGGTCAAGGCCAGCCTCGCTGCCTGACACCGCCCCGCGCGCCGGAATGGCGCGTGTCCTGGGTGCAAGGGAGGCTGTCTGCCTCCCTTTTGATTTGCGCGCGGGCCGGCATGGCGTTGCGCGCCCGCATTCCATATCGAGGTGAGCATGAGTTCACTGGACGACATCCTGGCCGAAGCCGAGGCCGCATTTGCCGCCGCCGAGAGCCTGCCCGTGCTCGATCAGGTCAAGGCGCGTTTTGTCGGCAAGACCGGCGTGATCACGGCGCGGATGAAGGCGCTGGCTGGTCTGCCACCGGAGGCGCGCAAGGCCGAGGGGGCGCGTGTCAACCAGATCAAGGAGCAGGTCGAGGCGCGCCTCAAGGCACGCCGCGAGGCCATCCAGCAGTCCGAGCTGGAGCAGCGCCTGGCCGCCGAGTCGATCGATGTCAGCCTGCCTGGCAGAGGCGAGGCGATGGGCTGCCGGCATCCGGTCAGCCGCACCCTGGCCCGGATCGAGCGTCTGTTCGCGTCGATCGGCTTCGAGGTTGCCGACGGCCCCGAGATCGAAACCGATTTCTACAACTTCACTGCCCTCAACATTCCGGAAAACCATCCGGCGCGGGCCATGCACGATACCTTCTACCTGATGGATGGATCCCTGCTGCGTACCCATACCTCGCCGGTACAGGTGCATTACATGCAGTCGCATGAGCCGCCGCTCCGCATCATCGCGCCAGGGCGGGTATACCGTTGCGACTCGGATGTGACCCATACGCCGATGTTCCACCAGGTCGAGGGGCTGTGGGTGGATGAGTCGGTCAGTTTCGCCGACCTGAAGGGCTTGCTGGCCGACTTCATGGCGAACTTCTTCGAGCGTGATAATTTGCCGGTGCGCTTCCGCCCCTCATTCTTCCCGTTCACCGAGCCTTCCGCCGAAATGGACATCGGCTGCGTCATCTGTGACGGCAAGGGGTGCCGGGTATGCTCGCACACCGGCTGGCTGGAGGTGCTGGGTTGCGGCATGGTGCATCCCAACGTGTTCGGCCATGTCGGCATCGATGCCGAGCGCTACCAGGGGCTGGCCTTCGGCCTCGGGGTGGAGCGGCTGGCGATGTTGCGTCACGGCGTGGACGACCTGCGCCTGTTTTTCGAAAACGACATTCGCTTTCTCAAACAGTTTGCTTGATGTGGCGAATGTCGTTCCAGTGCAGGCTCATATTGGCCAAAGGCCGAAGTGATGCCGGAACTAAAACGACCTGCGTTTCCTCAGGCAGCTTGCCTGACCTGGCCAGGTCGTTTTGGCGCCGGTCGGACATCGGCGTGGCCGGGTTTGAGCCGGGCGGGTACTCCGCACGATCCGTTTGAGAGAACGAGACAAACACGATGAAATTTTCTGAAAACTGGCTGCGTACCTTCGTCGATCCGGGCCTGGACAGCGCGCAACTCGCGCATCAGCTCACCATGGCTGGCCTTGAGGTGGAGGCCGTGGAACCGGCCGCGCCGGCCTTTGACAAGGTGGTGGTGGCTGAGATCCTGAGTGCAGGCAAACATCCCGATGCCGACCGCCTGCAGGTGTGCACGGTCGATGTCGGCTACCCCGAACCGCTCACCATCGTGTGCGGTGCCGCAAATGCCCGGGCCGGACTGAAGACCGCCTGTGCGCTGGTCGGGGCCCGCCTGCCGAACGATTTCAACATTCGCCAGGCCAGGGTGCGTGGGGTCGAGTCTTCGGGCATGCTCTGTTCGGCGAAGGAACTGGGGCTGGCAGAGGCGGCCGATGGAATTCTTGAGCTTCCGGCGGATGCGCCCCCGGGCGTAGACCTGCGCGCCTGGCTCGATCTGGATGATCGCCTGCTTACCCTCAAGCTGACGCCGAATCGCGGTGATTGCCTGTCGCTCAGCGGTCTGGCGCGCGAGGTGGCCGCCATTTGTGAGGTGGCCTGGACACCGGTGGACTGTACGCCGGTCGAGGTCCATGGCGAGGCACGCGTCGATATCGATCTGCCTGTCCCCGAAGCCTGTCCGCGCTATTGCGGCCGGGTGATGGCGGGGCTCGATCCGAACGCCCGCACGCCGGACTGGATGCTGCGCCGGCTTGAACGCTCCGGATTGCGCGGCATTCATCCCGTGGTGGACATCACCAACTACGTCATGCTCGAGCTCGGGCAACCGATGCATGCATTCGATCTGGATCGGCTGACGGGGGGCATCCAGGCACGGCTGGCTCGCGAGGGCGAGCAACTGGAACTGCTCAATGGTGCCACCGTGGCGATCCTGCCCGGTACCCTGCTGATCGCCGATGCCCGGGGGCCGCTGGCACTGGCCGGCATCATGGGCGGCCAGGCCTCGGCGGTATCGACGGAAAGTCGTTCGATCCTGCTCGAAGCCGCCCATTTCACGCCTTCGGCCATTGCCGGACGGGCTCGTGCGCACGGACTCGCCACCGATTCGGCGCACCGCTTCGAACGTGGCGTCGACCCGGCCTTGCCCGCAGTGGCCATCGAGCGTGCCAGTCGGCTGATCCTCGACATCTGTGGCGGCCAGGCCGGGCCCCTGCTCGATGTCGACCAGCGTCGCGACGCCGCCCGAGCGATCACGTTCAGACCCGGTCGGGCGCGACGCCTGCTGGGTGTGGAGCTCGGCGACGCCGAAATGCGGGCCAGCCTGTGTCGGCTCGGGCTCGGGGTGCGTGGGGAGGGCGAGTCCTGGCAGGTCGATGTGCCGGGGTATCGATTCGATCTTGGTCTGGAAGTCGACCTGGTCGAGGAGGTCGCGCGCCTGACCGGGTATGACCGTCTGCCCGCCGCGAAGCCGCGCGCGACTGCCAGGATGCTCCCCGCGCCGGACTCCAGACGCAGCCGGGATTTGCTTTCAGATGCAATGATTTCAAGGGGGTACAGCGAAGTCATTACATACAGCTTCATATCTGCGGAGCAGGCGGCCAGGGTCGCGCCGGAGCAGCCGACCCTGGCCCTGGCCAATCCGATCGCCAGCCCGCTCGCCGTGATGCGTCCCAGCCTGTTGCCCGGTCTGTTGCAGGCGCTGCGCCACAATCTCAATCACGGCCAGGAACGTTTGCGCCTGTTCGAGCTCGGCCGCTGTTTCGAGGGCAGTGGCGCAGAGGCCCAACCCTTGCGTCTGGCCGGGCTGGCGTATGGCAGCGTATGGCCCGAACAGTGGGGCCAGACCGGCCGGCCGGTCGATCTGTTCGATGTCAAGGCAGACATCGAGGCGCTTGGCATCCCGGCCAGGCTGGATGCTCAAGCGGGGGAGCATCCGCTCCTGCATCCCGGCCAGTGCGCCCGCCTCAGCCTCGATGGTCAGCCCCTGGGCTGGCTCGGAACCCTGCATCCACGCCGGATGCAGGAATTGGACCTGGGCCGGGCGCCAGTGCTGTTCGAGCTGGATTGGGACGTGCTGGCCGGACGCCGCCTGCCCCGTCATGGCGGGGTGCCACGCATGCCCGTGGTGCGGCGCGACATTGCCGTTCTGGTCGATGAAGATTTGCCCGCCGGCGAGATCCTTACCGCCGTGCGCGCCGATCTGCCGCCCTTGGTGACCGGTTTCAGCCTGTTCGACGTATATCGTGGAGCGGAGCTGGAGAAGGGTAAAAAAAGCCTTGCTTTCATGGTGTTGTTGCAACATACTGAGAAAACGCTTACAGATTCTGAAATCGATTCGACGGTCGCCGGGCTGGTAGCCAGGCTGCAACAACGATACTCGGCCGTATTGCGCGGTTGACGGAGAACAAGACAATGACGCTTACCAAGGCGGAGCTGGCCAACTTGCTGTTCGAGCAGGTCGGGCTCAACAAACGTGAGGCCAAGGACATGGTGGAATCCTTCTTCGAGGAAGTCCGTCTGGCCCTGGAGCGTGGCGACAGCGTCAAACTGTCGGGTTTCGGAAACTTCCAGCTGCGCGACAAGCCGCAGCGTCCTGGCCGCAATCCCAAGACCGGCGAGGAGATGCCCATCTCGGCGCGGCGTGTAGTCACCTTCCACGCCAGCCAGAAGCTCAAGACACTGGTCGAGGAGGCAAATGCCGGAACCGTTGCCGTCTGAGGTCGAGCTGCCGCCGATTCCCGCCAAGCGCTATTTCACCATCGGCGAGGTGAGCGAGCTGTGTGCGGTCAAGCCGCACGTGCTGCGCTACTGGGAACAGGAGTTCGGCCAGCTCAAGCCGGTGAAGCGGCGCGGTAATCGGCGCTATTATCAGCATCATGAGGTGATGCTGGTGCGTCGCATCCGGCAGTTGCTTTACGAAGAGGGGTTCACCATCACGGGCGCGCGCAACCGTCTCGACCAGGAGGTGTGCGCGGACAGCGAAGCTCCTGTCGCCGCGCCCGAATCTCTTCGCACGCCCCCCCCCGACCTGTCCGCCATCAAGCGCGAGATCGGCGCCATTCTGACCCTGTTGCGGGACTGACCTGAGTTCTGTCCCGAACGGGCTTCATGAATCGAGGCTCGGCAAGAAAACTCTGAACTATTCCCTCTCCCTCTGGGAGAGCTACCGTATGCAGACATTTCTCAAGCCTCTGGTCGCCCGGATGCCGCGCAGCGGAATCCGGGGGCTGGTGTTCCTCATGGCCTTTCGTTCTATCGCCTCACGGCGAGAGTTAAAGCGGCTTGCGCCGCACCCCCATCCCAACCTTCCCCCTGCGCGGGAAGGCGCTTGGATTCCCTAATGTTCAGCTGGCGGCGGCGAGCGCTTGACGCCGCTTGTCCATCATTTCTTCCAGCAGTGGAGCGCAGATCGTGGCCAATGTCAGGCGCAGCTTGCCGCCGGGAGCGAGCAGGGTGCTGTGTCGGGTCATGCGCGCGCCGGGAATGCGGCGCAAGAGATCGGGAAAGTCATGGCGCTCGCGGTCGCGGAAATGAATGACCAGGGCCGATTCATCCGGGCTGGGCACCTCGCGGGCGATGAAGGGGTTGGAGGTGTCCACCAGCGGGATGCGCTGGATGTTGATGTCGGTCAGGGCGAACTGCGGCACGATGTAATGCAGATAGTCGTCCATCCGGCGCAGGATGGTTTCCACCGCGGCGTCTTGCGAGGCGTGATAGCGGTCGCAGTCGCGCTGGATCTTCTGGATCCATTCCAGGTTGATGGCCGGAACCACGCCGATGAGCAGGTCGACATGGCGGGCGATGTCGATGCCCGGCCGCCCCTTGCGGCGGTCCACCTGGCTGGGAAACGGGGTGGGGTCCTGGCGTCGGGTCCAGGTCTGGGCGCGAACGCCGCCGTGCTGGCCTTCATACAGCAAGAGATCGCTGCCTTCCTGCAGTGGTTTCCAGGCGGTGAATTCGCCGACCGGAACCCCCAGGGCGCGGGCATGTTCCTCGTTGTGGGCATACTCCCGGTGGATGCCGCCGCCGGTTTCGCCATAGGCGCGGAAAAAGTCTTCCAGTTCGGCGAGGTGGTTGCATTCGGGGCCGAACCAGGACAGGCGGCGACCGCTCAGCCTTGCCTCCTGGAGCAGGGCGTCGAACTGGCGTTCGGTATAGCGGCGAAAAACGTCACCGTGCACCAGGGCGGCGCGCAGGCCAAGGCGCTTGAACACGTCCTTGAATGCATGCCGTACCGTGGACAGGCCGGCGCCGGATGAGCCGGTAACCGAGACAATCGGGTGCTTGACGGACATCTCCCGGACTCCTGCGACGGCGAATGTTGCAATCTTATTGCGATTCGCCGGGGATGGCGAGGTTCATCCTTTGCAGGCGCTTGCACAGGGTGCCGATGATGCGCCGCGACAGTGGTGCGGAAAAACGCATCAGGTCTTCCAGAATGCGTGGCGGCAACACCAGGACCACCACATCAGTTTCAGCGACCACCGTGGCAGTTCGTTTCTCGCCCAGGAGGTAGGCCATTTCGCCAA
>CAZOZD010000062.1:0-3384 GCA_964584195.1 uncultured Burkholderiales bacterium | reverse complement strand
CCCTCCTTGAGATTGCCGAGGGGAATGTCGTTGCCGTGCACGGTGTGATACAGCCCGACCCGGCCGGAATAGAGGAAGTAGGCGTTTTCGCCGCGTTCACCCTCGCGGATCAGGGGCTCGCCGGCGGTGAAGCTCTGGCCGTACTTGTCGACCAGGCGATTGCCGCGCGCGAATACGTAGGATTCGAGGCGGTTGGCACCTTCCCCGTTTCCGCCCAGGAACAGTCGCTCGAGCGCTGCGACGTCGACCCTGGACAGGGCGAACAGGCATTGCGCCCAGAAATAGAAGATCAGCCAGGCCGCGAACGCACCGATCAGCACGAACACCACGCCGCCGAGTGCGCCATAGATGGCCTGGTAGTTCTCGATGCGGAGCAGGTGGCCGAACAGCTCGGCCAGGACGAGCAGCGACAGTGTGCACAGCGCGGCGAGGATGGCCGTATCCCGCAGTGCGGGGGAGCGGATCGGCAGACGCCAGTAGGCGGCGAAGATCAGTCCCCACAGGGTGAGTATGCCGATCACGCTGCTCAGTATTTCGAGCAGGTGGGTGGTGGCCGTGCCAAGCAAAGCCAGTCCGAAAAGATAATGGATTGCCACTTTGGCCAGCCCCGCCAGCACGACCAGTGCGAACGCGAGCGGGATGATGAGCAGGGGCAGTGTGGCGGACACCACCAGCCGGCGTTTTGCCTCGGATGGAAAGATCACCACGAATGCGGCCTGGATGGCATTGAGCAGGCCGCGCGAGGCGAGCAGCAGGGTGAGCAGGCTCACACCGCCGGCGGCGAAGCGGGCCTCCCGGGGAATGAAACCGGTGTCATGCAGGAATTCGATGTGCAACTGCGCATGCAGGGCACCGAGCAGGATCCCGGCCAGGTTGGACTGTTCCGCCAGGCGTGCGAGCCCACCCAGCCCATAGCTGAGGATCAGGATCAGCGGCGTGGCCGACAGCATGAAATAGAACGCGGTCGCGGCGGCATGGTTTTGCAGGCCGTTGCGGGCGAACAGGCGCAGGGTGGTGTAGGTCACCTGCATCAGCCAGTCGAGCCGGTTGCGCTGGCGGTCGTTGAGGGTCGGGCGTTTCATCGGCGGGATGCGGGCAAGCTGCCGGAGGTACCGGCAAGACGGGTAGAATCGCACGTTTCACGTTGAACTCTACCCCAAGGAAGCCTTCATGTCGCTGATTCGCCCGTTTCCCGCCCTGCGTCCTGCCGCCGGCCGTGCCCAGGAAGTGATCGCCCCACCTTACGACGTGCTCAACACCGAGGAGGCGCGTGGCCTGGCCGCGGGTCGGCCCTGGAGCTTCCTGCACATCTCCAAGCCGGAGATCGACCTGCCTGCGGGCACCGACCCCTATGCGCCCGAAGTGTATGCCAAGGCCGCGGAAAACCTGCGCGCCATGCTTGCCGCCGGGGTTTTGGTACGCGATGCGGAGCCGGCCTATTATGTGTACCGGCTGATCATGGGCGAACATGTGCAAACCGGGGTGGTGGCCGCCGCCAGTGTCGCCGAATACGACGTCAACCGCATCCGGAAGCATGAGTTCACCCGCCCGGACAAGGAGGATGACCGGGTGCGCCAGATCGACGCCCTCAACGCCCAGACCGGCCCGGTCCTGCTGGCCTGCCCGGACAGCGATGCGGTGGAGGATATCCTCGCCGCCGCCAGCGTTGGCGAGCCGGATGCCGACGCGGTGGCCGAATCCGGGGTGCGGCACAGCCTCTGGGTGATGCGCGACGCCGCACAGATCGCACGTCTGACCGCCCTGATCGAGGCCATGCCCGCGCTCTACATCGCCGACGGCCATCACCGTTCGGCCTCCGCCAGCCGCATCTGCGCTGCCCGCCGCGCCGCCAATCCCGGGCATGGCGGGGAGGAGCCCTACAATTATTTCCTGTCGGTCATCTTCCCGGCGCGACAGATGCGTATCTTCGACTACAACCGCGTGGTGACCGATCTCAATGGCCTGAGCGAGGCGGCCTTCCTGGAACGGGTGGCGGAGTCCTTCAGCATCGAGCCGGCCGATGCCGCCGTGCGCCCGGCGCATCCGGGCGAGTTCGGCCTGTATCTCGGTGGCCGCTGGCGGCGTCTGACCATCCGCTCCGGCCGGGTGCCGGATGATCCGGTGGCACGTCTCGATGTCAGCCTGTTGCAGGACCATCTGATTGCACCGGTACTGGGGATTACCGACCCGCGTCGGGACAAGCGCATCGACTTCGTCGGCGGCATCCGTGGCCTGACCGAGCTGGAGCGGCGGGTCGATTCCGGCGAGATGGCCGCAGCTTTTTCACTGCACCCAACCCGCATGGCGGACCTGTTCGCAGTGGCGGATGCCAATCAGGTCATGCCGCCCAAGTCGACCTGGTTCGAGCCGAAACTCGCCGACGGCATGGCGTCGCACATGCTCGGCTGAGATCGCCTGAAACGACTGCGGCCGCTCAGGGGCGGCCGCAGTGGGGGACGTGGGGCGGGTCTTACTTGGCGCGATAGCGGTCGTGGCAGGCCTTGCAGGAGTCGCCCACGCGTTTGAACTGGGCGGCGACCGCGGTCGGGTTGCCGCTGGCGGCGACCTTGGCGAGCTCGTTGGCCTGGGCGTTGAAGTTCATGGCGATTTCGCGCACCCGTTCGGGTTCCTGGAAGAACTCCGATTTCAGGCGGGTTTTCTGGTCGCCATGGTCGCGGTCCGTGCCGGGGAGGTAGAGCGCGCCCATGCCGGAATTGGCGACCGCGGCGATGGCCTGGGCTGAACGCACGACTTCGTCACGATTGAATGTGCCCTCGACGCTGGCCTTGATCTTGCCCATGTTCCAGGACATGAAGTTGTAGCCGGCCTTGCGGAACTTGATCGCGTCTTCCGGCTTGAGGTCGCTGGCGAGCGTGGCGCCGCTCAGGCCGAGACCGAATGCGGCGGCAAGCGCCAGGGCGATGGTACGAATGTGAAAGGTATGCATGCTTGACCTCGCTGGATGTGTGGATGACAGGAAGTGGGCCTTGACCCGGATCAATAGTGTACCTGCTTGAGGATCGGCGTGCGTGACGTTGCGGTTACTTCCGGGGTGCTCGCCAGAGCAGGAACACGCAGGGATGGCGGTCGAGTTCCGGGCAATGCCCGTTCCAGTCGGCGATGCGGCGGCTGTTCACCCGTGCCGTCGCCAGGGTGAGGTCACAACTCAGGCTGAGCCAGGTGTCGGGGCGGCATGCAGCCAGGATGGATTCGAACAGCGCCCGGTTGCGGTAGGGCGTTTCGATGAATGCCTGGGCGGCATCCTCGCGTTCGGCGCGGCGTTCGAGCTCGTGCAGGGCCTGGACGCGTTCATGGAGTTTGGCGGGCAGATAGCCATGGAAGGCGAATCTTTGCGCGGTGAGTCCTGAGCCCATCAGTGCCAGC
>CAZOZD010000061.1:4756-10284 GCA_964584195.1 uncultured Burkholderiales bacterium | reverse complement strand
TCGAGAAGAAGGAAGCCGACGACCTGGGCAAGCCGGCCAGGGCCGAGTTGTTCTACGACGCCAAGTACGAGCCCACCGGCCCCTTCTATGGCGAGGTGTTCAAGGGTGGTCGCTTCTATGTGTTCGGTGAGTGGAAGGATTTCAAGGACTACAAGGAACACGGTGAGATGATCTACACCTTCACCGAGGTCGGCACCGGTCCCAATGGTGAGACCGTGGTCTATGGCCTGAACAAGGACACGGTCAAGGCCGGTCGGCCGGTGGCGCTGGTCGAGAAGTTCAACGCCCTGCGCAAGAAGAACTGATGTCGTATTGAACCAACCCCGAATCCTCGGGGACGGGCTGAACCCAAGTTCAGCCCATTTTTCTGTCTGGTCGCCGCGGGCGGCCAGTGGCATGTCGAAGTGCCCCGGACCGCCTTTCCGGGCGTGTGAGCGCCCGGAAAGGCCCGACGTATTCTTGAGAGCGGTGACGCATGGAAAAGATCGAATCCAACATCAGCAAGGTGGGCGGCTACACCGGCCGACGCATGGCCAAGGACAAGCTGTTCAAGCAGGTCATGACCTTTGGTGGTCTGTCCGTGATCATCGCCATCAGTGCCATCTTCTTCTACCTGGCCAGCGTGGTGGTGCCGATCTTCATGCCGGCCACGGTCGACCCCCTGAAGGCGATCAATCTGCCCACCGTGGTCGATGAGCGCGCCGTGCATGTCACCGCCGAAGAGCAGGCCGAGATCGGTGTGCGCTTCAGCAACATCGGCAATGTCACCTTCTTTGACCTGCGCGACGGCAAGGTGATGTCCACCGAACAGGCTGTCCTGCCCGGCGCGGCGAAGATCACCGGCTTCAGCGCTGGCGACCTGTCGCAGAAAACGGTGGCCTACGGCCTGGATGATGGCCGCATGGTCCTCCTCAAGCAGGCATTCAAGACCACCTTCCAGCAGGATCCCGACGATCCGGCCAAGGACATCCGCACCATCACTCCGGCACTGGAATATCCGCTCGGTGAGGATGCACTGGTCGTGGACGAAGCCGGCAAGGCCCTGCGCATGCTCAGTGTGCAGCATACCGATGAGAACACCACGGCGGTGGCGCTGACCGAGGATGAGCGCCTGTTGCTGGTGCATTACGCCAGCCGCGCCAACCTGATCACCGGCGAGGTGACGAGCGAGCGCAACGCGGTCGAACTGCCCCTGCCGAGCGGTCGGATCAGCCACATCCAGCTCGAGGTGAAGCAACGCGACCTGTATGTGGTGCACGATGGCCGCTTCGTCAGTCATTACGATGTGATGGACAAGTCCAACCCGCGCCTGTTGCAGACCGTGGCGGTGGTGCCGGTGAATGAGCGGGTGACCGCGTTCACCATCTTGAGCGGCGGATTCTCGCTCATCGTGGGTTCCAGTACCGGTCAGGTGGGGCAATGGTTCCAGGTGCGCGACGCCAACAACAACAACACCCTGACCCACATCCGCTCGTTCAAACCGATGCCGGGCGAGGTGATCGCCCTGGCGCCCGAGCACTACCGCAAGGGCTTCATCGCCGGAGACAACAAGGGTAATGTGTCGATCTATTACGCGACTTCCCGGCGCCTGATCGCCGAACGCAAGGCCGCCGACCGGCCGATCCAAGTGCTTGGTTTTGCGCCGCGCGCCAACGCCATTCTGGTCGATACCGGCGGGGAGACCGTGCAGGCGGCGCGGGTGAAGAACGAATATCCGGAGATCTCCTTCCACTCGATGTGGCAGAAGGTGTGGTATGAAAGCTATCCGGAACCGGAATACAACTGGCAGTCCTCGGCCGCTACGTCCGACTTTGAGCCCAAGTTCAGCGTCGCGCCGCTCACCTTCGGTACCCTGAAGGCGGCCTTCTACGCCATGCTGGTGGCGATCCCGCTGGCGGTGCTGGGCGCCATCTTCGCCGCCTACTTCATGTCGCCGAAGATGCGCGGCGTGGTGAAGCCCTCGATCGAGATCATGGAGGCGCTGCCCACCGTGATCCTGGGTTTCCTCGCCGGTCTGTGGCTGGCGCCCTTCGTCGACAACAACATGGCCGGCACACTGGTGGCGATCTTCCTGCTGCCGTTCAGCTTCGTCATTACCGCCTATCTGTGGCACCTGCTGCCGCAGCGTCTGACCCAACGGGTGCCGCCCGGCTGGGAGGCGGCTCTCCTGGTTCCGGTGATCATCGTCGTGATCTGGGCCTCGATCGAGGTCGGCCACCCCATCGAGGCGGCATTCTTCGGCGGCAACATGCCGCACTGGGTCACCACCGAGCTGGGCTGGACCTATGAGCAGCGCAACTCGCTGGTGGTGGGCATCGCCATGGGCTTCGCGGTCATCCCGACCATATTCTCGATCGCCGAGGATGCAGTGTTCAGCGTGCCCAAGCACCTCACCACCGGTTCCCTGGCGCTGGGCGCCACACCCTGGCAGACCTTGTTCAACGTGGTCCTGCTTACCGCCAGTCCGGGCATCTTCTCCGCCATCATGGTCGGCATGGGCCGCGCCGTGGGCGAGACCATGATCGTGCTGATGGCCACCGGCAACACGGCGGTGATGGACCCGTCCATCTTCACCGGTTTCCGCGCCCTGTCGGCCAACATCGGCGTGGAGATGCCGGAGGCGGCGGTGGGCACCACGCATTACCGCCTGCTGTTCTTCTCCGCCCTGGTCCTGTTCGCATTCACCTTCGTGGTGAACACCATCGCCGAGCTGGTGCGGCAACGCCTGCGCGAAAAATACAGCACAATCTAAGGAAACCGAACCATGCGTAACTGGTACAAGAGCGGCGAACCCTGGATCTGGACCACGGCCGGTGCCGTGGCACTCTCCCTGGTCATGGTGTACGCGGTGGTCTGGCTCACCGCGGCGCGCGGGCTGGTGCATTTCTGGCCCAAGCCGGTGGCCGAGATGACCTACACCCAGAGCGATGGCGAGAAGATCCGTCTGATCGGCGAGATCCGCGACAAGGAAGAAGTGGCGATGGTGCGCCTGCGCGAGCAGGGCTATGTCATCGACAGCAATGCCACATTCACCGAGCGCTATCTGGTCAAGCTCGGCAACAAGGACCTCACCGGGGTCGATTTCAAGTGGTTCCCGGCCCTGATGCTGAGCGAGTTCGCCTATCCGCGCGACATGCTCGCCATCGAGCGGCGCGAATGGGGCAACTTCTATGGTCACCTCAAGGCGGTCAAGGAAGAAGGCCAGGTGGTGGCCGAGGGCGATGCGGCCTGGGCTGAGGCCAGCAAGCGCCTTGATCGTTCCAACGACCTGTTCCGTGAAGGTGTGCGGATCGAGAAATCGGACATCGGCAAGGTCAACTACCAGCTCGAGCGCCTGCGCCTGCGTGAACGCAAGCTTGAATTGCAGAACCGTCTCACCGACAAGGCCAAGGCTGAAATCGAGTCCAAGCGCGAAGCGCTGATGGCGCAGTACGCGGTGTTGCAGGAACGGCTCGATCAGGTGCGCGCCGACATCGAGCGCGACAGCGTCACGGTGGAAACCATGGACGGCCAGCAGATCGACATCCCGCTCGCCAAGGTCGCCGACATGTTCATGCCGAACGCGATGAACGTGTTCCAGAAGATCGGTCACTACATCCACAAGTTCATCGAATTCGTATGGGACGAGCCGCGTGAGGCCAATACCGAGGGCGGCATCTTCCCGGCCATCTTCGGTACGGTGATGATGGTGCTGCTGATGTCGGTGATCGTCACCCCGCTCGGCATCATGGCGGCGGTATACATGCGTGAATACGCCAAGCAGGGACCGCTGATCCGCGTCATCCGCATCTCGGTGAACAACCTCGCCGGGGTGCCATCGATCGTGTACGGCGTGTTCGGCCTGGGCTTCTTCGTCTATGTGCTGGGCGGCTCGATCGATTCGCTGTTCTTCCCCGAGTCGCACCCGGCGCCGGTGTTCGGCAGCCCGGGCATCCTGTGGGCCTCGCTGACGCTGGCCATCCTCACCCTGCCGGTGGTGATCGTCGCCACCGAGGAGGGCCTGTCGCGGGTGCCGCTTTCGATCCGCGAGGGCAGCCTGGCCCTGGGCGCCACCAAGGCCGAGACCCTGTGGCGTACCGTGCTGCCGATGGCCAGCCCGGCCATGATGACCGGCCTGATCCTTGCCGTGGCGCGTGCCGCGGGCGAGGTGGCGCCGCTCATGCTGGTCGGCGTGGTGAAGCTGGCGCCGAGCCTGCCGGTGGATGGCAACTTCCCCTTCTTCCATCTCGAACGCAAGTTCATGCACCTGGGCTTCCACATCTACGACGTCGGCTTCCAGAGCCCCAACGTCGAGGCGGCGCGGCCGCTGGTGTACGCCACCGCGCTGCTGCTGGTGATCATCATCGTGGTGCTCAACCTCGCCGCGATCCGCCTGCGTAACCGCCTGCGCGAGAAGATGCGCGGTCTCGAAGGCGTCTGATCCGCCCCATCGCTCAACCCAGTCATTGCTCAAGGATTACCCAAGATGAACGACAGCACCCACAAGACCCACGCGATGCAGCTTGGCGACCTGGACCGGGCACCGACCGTGGATACCGACGAGGTCGCCATCGAGGTCAAGGACCTGAACCTGTATTACGGTGACGCCCGTGCATTGCATGGCATCAACATGACCATCCCGAAGAAGCGCGTAACCGCCTTCATTGGTCCGTCCGGCTGCGGCAAGTCCACCCTGCTGCGCTGTTTCAACCGCATGAACGACCTGGTCGACATCTGTCGGGTCGATGGCCAGATCGTCATGGAAAACAAGAACATCTACGACAAGGATGTCAACGTCGCCCTGCTGCGGCGCCGGGTCGGCATGGTGTTCCAGAAGCCGAACCCGTTCCCCAAGTCGATCTACGAGAATGTCGCCTATGGCCTGCGCATCATGGGCATCAGCGACAAGAAGACCCTCGACGAGGCGGTGGAGAAGTCCCTGCGTGGCGCGGCGCTTTGGGACGAGGTGAAGGACCGCCTGCAAGAGAGTGGAATGAGCCTCTCGGGTGGCCAGCAGCAACGTCTGGTGATCGCCCGTGCGGTGGCGCTGCAACCGGAGGTGTTGCTGCTCGACGAACCGGCCTCGGCGCTCGACCCGATCTCCACCGCCAAGATCGAGGAACTGGTCAACGAGATGAAGGACCAGTACACCATCGTCATCGTCACCCACAACATGCAGCAGGCGGCACGCATCTCCGACTACACCGCGTTCATGTACATGGGCGACCTGATCGAGTTCGGCAAGACCGACGAGCTGTTCGTCAAGCCGAAGGAAAAGCAGACCGAGGACTACATCACCGGTCGATTCGGATGACGCCGCCGGCGCGGCCGGATGTCACATTTCTGTAACCATGCCGGTGGGCCGTTCGGCTATGATTCCCCGCCGTTGCCCATGCATGGGCGACAGCGTGTTTACATCCTCCGAAGGACCCACCCATGGCAAACGCCTTCAAATCCATCGCCAAGTACATCCGTCGCAACGAGGGCAGCGACGAGGCCGTCATACTGCGTGACCTGTGCAAGGCACTGGAAAGCAATTCCAGCTTCGA
>CAZOZD010000061.1:265-4746 GCA_964584195.1 uncultured Burkholderiales bacterium | reverse complement strand
TCTGGCGCCTGTTCGACATGCGCGGCAAGGCGTTAGATCTCGCCCTGGCGATCATCGAGGAATGGCGCTTCGACCGTCATGTGGCCGAGCGCCGCTTGCAGAAATACCTCGACCAGGTTGACGGCGAGGAATGACCCCGCCGCGCGGGTGGCTCAGCTCCCCGCAATGAACGTGCCGTAACCGTGCCGTAACCTCGGCGTCACCCCGCCGTCATCCTGCGCCGCTAGCATCGACCGGTCATCACGATCGCGAGGTGTCCGGCGTGCGAATCAGCCTGGTAACCGAAACCTTTCCGCCCGAGATCAACGGCGTGGCCATGACCCTGGCCCGTCTGGTCGAAGGGCTGCGTGGCCGTGGCCATCAGGTGGCCGTGGCTCGGCCGGAACGCCCCGACCTGGAACCCCCGGCGGCCGGCGAGGTGCGTGTGCCGGGGCTCCCCATCCCGGGGTATCCGAACATGCGCATGGGCTTGCCCTACGGCTGGCGATTGCGCCAGCACTGGCTGGCCGAACGGCCGGACGTGGTGCATGTGGCCACCGAGGGGCCGCTCGGCGCGGCTGCGATCCTGACCGCGTCGGCCCTGCGCCTGCCGGTCACCTCCAGCTTCCATACCCGGTTCGACCACTATTGCCGGCATTACCGCATGCCCTGGCTGGAGCGGCCGGTACGGGCCTGGCTGCGTCACCTGCACAATCGCGCCCAGGCCACCCTGGTCCCCACCCGCGCCCTGGCGGAGCGTCTGCGCGACCAGGGATTCAAGTCCGTGCGGGTGCTGTCGCGCGGGGTGGACACCCGGCTGTTCCATCCCGGGCACCGCGACGAATCACTGCGTCGCGCATGGGGCGTCGGGCCGGACAGCCTGGTGAGCCTGTATGTCGGCCGCATTGCCGCGGAGAAAAACCTCGATCTGGTGTTCGATACCCAGGCCGCCCTGCGCGCGCGGCATCCGGATTGCCGTCTCATCCTGGTTGGCGAGGGACCGCGCCTGGATGCATTGCGCGCCCGTCATCCGGAGGCCCTGTTCGCCGGCCCCCGGCGCGGGCTGGAGCTGGCACGCCACTATGCATCGGCCGACCTGTTTCTCTTTCCCAGCCTGAGCGAGACCTACGGCAATGTCACCCAGGAGGCCATGGCCAGCGGCCTGCCCGTGCTGGCCTACGCCGAGGCCGCTGCCGCCGAGCTGATCCGCGAGGGGCACAACGGCCGCCTGGTGAGCCCGGGCGATGCGGCCGCGTTCGTGGACGCCGCCGCGGCGCTGGCCGATGATGCCGCTGTCCGTACCCGTCTCGCCGGCGCCGCGCGCGAGAGCGTGCTGGCGCGCGACTGGAGCGAGGTGGTGAACGAGTTCGAGGCGGTGCTGCGCGCAGCGGCCAGAGGGCAGGCGATGGACGTGGCGGAGGTCGTTGCATGAGAGTGCTGATGCTGTCCGACGTCTATTTTCCGCGCATCAACGGGGTGTCGACCTCTATCGAAACCTTTCGCGCCCGCCTGGGCGAGCATGGCGTCGGTGTGGACCTGATCGCTCCGGCCTACGGGGGCGAGGAGCCCCAGCCGGGCATCGAGCGGATCCCGGCCTGGGGCGTGCCGGGCGATCCGGAGGACCGCATGATGCGGCCTCTGGCCCTGCGCGCCGCGCTGCGGCGCCGGGCGGCGGAAGGCTACGACCTGGTGCATGTGCAGACGCCGTTCCTGGCTCATTACGCCGGTGTGCGTGCAGCGCGCGCATGGGGGGTGCCGGTGATCGAGACCTACCACACCTTCTTCGAGGAATACCTGTTCCACTACGTGCCGTTCGCTCCGGCCGACTGGATGCGCGCCCTGGCGCGGCGTTTCTCGCGCAGCCAGGGCAACGCCGTGGACGCGGTGGTGGTGCCTTCCAGCGCCATGCGCGACCGCCTGCGCGAGTATGGCGTCGAGTCGCCCCTGCACGTGCTGCCCACCGGCATTCCACTGCACCGCTTCGAGGCCCGTGACGGAGCGGCATTCCGTGACCGGCACGGCATCGCGCGCGGCCGGCCGGTGGCGCTCTATGTCGGTCGCGTCGCGCACGAGAAAAACATCGATTTCATCATCGCCGCCATGGCCCGGGTCCGCGCCAGCCTGCCCGAGGCGCTGTTGCTGATCACCGGCGAGGGCCCCGCCCGGGCCGCCCTGGAGGCGGAGGCACGCGCATTCGGCCTGGGCGACTCGGTCCGTTTTCTCGGCTATCTCGACCGGCGTGATGAGTTGCTCGACTGTTACGCCGCCGCCGACTTGTTCGTGTTCGCCTCGCGCACCGAGACCCAGGGTTTGGTCCTGCTGGAAGCCATGGCCATGGGCCTGCCGGTGGTGGCCCTGGCGGCGATGGGTACGCGTGACGTGCTGTTGCCTGCCAGCGGCGCGCTCACCCCGGACGACGATGTGGACGCATTCGCCGCCGCCATGCTCGAACTGCTCGCCGACCCCCAGCGCCGGCACACGCTCGGTGCACGTGGTCGGGCCTGGGCGGAAAGCTGGAGCGACGCCGCCATGGCGGAACGGCTGGCCCGCCTCTATGCCCATGCGGTGCAGGTCGGCGTTGCTGCGGCGCCGACCGGAAGATCCGTCGGCGAGGACCCCATTCGATCTTCCGAATGAGCCAGAAGAATTTTCCATGAGCCGTTCGGGCCGACATGGTCTATGGATGAAGGTACACACTTGGAGCACGCCCATGCCAATCGTCGAGATCCTCAGCCTGCACGAAAGCTATGCCCGCCTGCGCAGCGGCCTGTTCGTCGGCAATCCCGCCTTTGCGGTGCGCGCGCGCGAGGCATTCTTGCGTGTCCCATGCATCACCTCGTTCGAGGTGTCACCGCAAAACGGCGCGTTCCTGATCGGATTCGATCACAGGCGTTTCGATGATGCCTGTCGGCGCGAGTTGCGTCCCCTGCTCAGCACCTACCTGCCCGGACTGGATATCGACCGCCTGAGCGGTCCGCTCCCTCATTCCCGATTCATCCAGTAGGTCCAGGACGCCGGTTTCGCGCCGGCGCGGCCCGGCCCGCTCAGACGCTTTCGATTGCCTCGATGGCTTGCAGCAGCGCGTCCGGGATGTCGAGCCGGTCGCGCATCGGCAAGGGCAGCTTGCGGATGCTGGCGTGACAGATCGGGCATACGTGATGGCCGTCCTCCAGGCACAGCCAGCCGGCGCGCCGGGCCGCATCCTCGTCGCCGTCGAACCAGGAACGGCCGTCGATCACCCGCCGGCCCATGCGCGGGTCGCGGCCATGGCTCCCGCGCCGCATCTCGATGACACGGATGGCTTGCGGATTGCAGATGTCGCAGAACAGGAATGCGCGGTGGCTCATGGCGGGAGATTCATCGCGGTTGCAGTGTTGTCAGCATACCTTGCGATGCAGTTCCAGGCCAAGTATCGGTCGGTCGGCCCGGAGACCGGTGGCCGGGGCGCGACCGCGCTCACTCGGCCGGGTTGGCGCGCGGCAGGGCCACGGGTGTGAGCCGGGCCCGCCAGATGTCGCGGTTGTATTCGGATATGGCGCGGTCGGAGGAGAACGGGCCGATGCGGGCGACGTTGAGGATCGACATCCGGGTCCAGGCCTCGCGTTCGCGGTAGCGTTGCCCGGCCTGGACCTGGGCGGCGAGATAGGACTGGAAATCCGCGCAGACCAGGTAGGGGTCGCGGCTGAACACGTCGTGCGTGAAGGGCGAGAACAGTTCGCGGTCGCCGTGCGAGAACAGGCCGGACTGGATCAGCGCCAGGGCGCCGCGCAGGTCGTTGTCCGGCTCGATGAATCGCCAGGGCTGGTAGCCGTCCTGGCGCATCCGCGCCACGTCCTCGGCGCTGTGGCCGAACAGGAAGAAGTTTTCCGCGCCCACCGCGGCGCGGATCTCGACGTTGGCGCCGTCCAGGGTGCCCAGGGTGAGCGCGCCGTTCATGGAGAACTTCATGTTGCCGGTGCCGGAGGCCTCGAATCCGGCGGTGGAGATCTGCTCCGAGAGGTCGGCGGCGGGGTAGATGCGCTGGCCGTTCTTGACGTTCAGATCGGGCACGAACACCACCCGGATGCGCTCGCGCACCTCGGGGTCGTGGTTGATTACCTCGGCCACGGCGTGGATCAGCTTGATGATCAGCTTGGCCATGCGATAGCCGGGGGCGGCCTTGCCGCCGAAGATGAATGTGCGCGGGGTGAGGTCGAGCCCGGGCTGGTGTTTGAGGCGCAAGTAGAGTGCGATGATGTGCAGCAGGTTGAGGTGCTGGCGCTTGTATTCGTGGATGCGTTTGACCTGGACGTCGAACAGGCTGTCCGGGTCGACTGCGACACCCGTGACGGCGTGAATGTGCGCCGTCAGGCCTTCCTTGGCGCGGCGTTTGACGCCCCGCCAGCGTTCCTGGAATGCGGCATCCGCGGCGAGCGGCGCCAGCACGTCTCGGCCGTGAAACGTGGCACTCGGCACCGCCAGCCCGAAGGACTCGAGGCGCTCGAGCTCGATCGCGTGGACCG
>CAZOZD010000061.1:0-255 GCA_964584195.1 uncultured Burkholderiales bacterium | reverse complement strand
CAGGCGTTCGAGGTCGCGGACCCAGCCCGGTCCCACCGCCTCGTCGAGCAGGGCGGCGAGCGGTGGATTGGCCAGGGCGATGAAGCGGCGCGGGGTGACGCCGTTGGTCTTGTTGCTGAATTTTTCCGGCCACAGGGCGTGAAAGTCCGCCAGCACGGTGGATTTGAGCAGCTCGGTGTGGAGCGCGGCGACGCCGTTGATGGCAAAGCTGCCGACACAGGCCAGATGCGCCATCCGCACCTTGCGCTCACCCTC
>CAZOZD010000060.1:6525-10306 GCA_964584195.1 uncultured Burkholderiales bacterium | reverse complement strand
CCACCCCGGGCACGTTGTCGACGCTGTCGCCGACCAGGGTGAGGTAGTCGACGATGCGCTCGGGCGGCACGCCGAACTTGGCCACCACCCCCGCAACATCGAGCACCTCGTTGCTCATGGTGTTGACGAGGCGCACGTGCGGGGTCACCAGTTGCGCCAGATCCTTGTCGCCGGTGGATACGATGCTGTCCAGCCCGGCCGCCTCGGCCCGGCGCACCAGGGTGCCGATCACGTCATCGGCCTCCACCCCCTCGATCGTCAAGAGTGGCCAGCCCAGGGCCCGCACCGCATCGTGCAGGGGCTCGATCTGCTGTGCCAGATCGTCTGGCATGGGCGGCCGATGCGCCTTGTATTCGGGATAGATCGCATCGCGAAAGGTCTTGCCGCGGGCGTCGAACACGCAGGCGGCATATTCGGCCGGGTATTCCTTGCGCAGGCGCTTCAACATGCCGAGCACCCCCTTCAATGCGCCGGTGGGCAGGCCATCGCGGGTGCGCAGGTCGGGCAGGGCGTGGAATGCGCGATAAAGGTAGGACGAGCCGTCCACCAGGAGCAGGATCGGGCGATCGGACACGGGCGGGTCTTTCGGAAACGGATGCGAACGATGGTAAAGTCGGGGGCCCGGATCCAGCACAACGACGCATGAAGGACAAGTTCCCCCCCACCCCGAACACCCCCAACCGCCCCGGCGCCAACGGCACGGCGCGGGAGTCGTGGCGGATGTTCGAGATTATGTCAGAGTTCGTCGAGGCCACCGAGCGGCTGTCCCCCATCCGGCCGGCGGTGACCATATTCGGCAGCGCCCGGGTCAAACCCGGCACGCCCTATTACAGCCTCACCGAGAGCATCGCCCACCGCCTGTCGAACGCTGGTTTCGCGGTGATCTCCGGCGGCGGCCCCGGCATCATGGAGGCCGCCAACAAGGGCGCCTTCTACGGCAAGGCGCCCAGCGTCGGCCTCAACATCCAGCTGCCGCACGAACAGCATGCCAACCCCTACCAGGACATCAGCCAGACCTTCCGCCATTTCTTCGCGCGCAAGGTGATGTTCGTCAAGTTCGCCAGCGCCTACGTCATCATGCCCGGCGGCTTCGGCACCATGGACGAACTGATGGAGGTGCTCACCCTGGTGCAGACCGGAAAGATCCAGCGCATTCCGGTCATCCTGGTGCACTCGCCGTTCTGGCGCGGCCTGGTCGACTGGTTCCGCGACATCCTGGTCGGCGAAGGCATGGTGGACGCCGCCGATCTGGACCTGATCCAGGTGCTGGACGATCCCGACGAGGTGGTGAACGCGATTTTCTGTCATTACGAAAGCCGCTGCTTCGCGCCCACCGGGCACGAGCAGGAGATCCTGCTCAATCTGTAATCTGACTGCCGGCAGCCAACACCGCCCAATCGCTAAAAGCCCGCGCTAGCGGGACTCCTCTGCTGGCTGCCATGGGGGAGTTGTAGCGCGGACGAATGACTGGTCAGGGGATAGCACCATGATCTTCCTCCTTCTGATTCTGCTTTTCCTCGTACCCCTGTACATGCTGTCTTGCCATGTATGGGGCAGTGAGCCGGGACTGTGTGACTTTGCGCTCTGGATTTCCGTCGGTCTGATCTTTGCGGTCCTGCTTTGAGCGGAAACGCCAGACCGGTGAATAAGAGCCTATTTCGGTAGGCATCGTGCCCCGCGCCTACCGAAATAGGCTCTAAAATCGATCCGCCATGACCATCCCCATCCAGATCGACGGCTTCGTCGCCCGCTACCACCGCGCCTTTTGCAAACGCGAAGCGAAGAAACTGAAAGTCGGCGCTGGCGTGACAGCAGAGTGCTAACATGCGCTTGTATACAACCACATCGGAGGCGCTCATGGATACCGCCGTGCTCACGTTTCGCGTCCCCGCCGAAGTCAAGCAACAGCTCGATGCCTTGGCCGAAGCGACTCACCGCTCCAGGTCCTGGCTGGCGGGCGAGGCGATCCAGCGCTACATCGCACTCGAAGGCTGGCAGATTGGCGAGATTCAGCAGGCACTGACGGAAGCCGATGCTGGCGATTTCGCCAGCGAGGAGGAAGTCGCTGCGCTGAAAGCACGCCATGCGGGTTAGATGGTTGCGTCGGTCACTACAAAACCTCGCCGACGAAGCCGATTTCATTGCCCAGGATAGCCCGAAAAGCGCCGCCGAATTTGTCGCGCATCTGATGCAGGCGGCCGACATGCTGGCCATGCACCCGCAGATGGGCCGTCCCGGCCGCGTGCCGGGCACGCGCGAGTTGGTCGTCACGCGCTTTCCCTACATCCTGCCCTACCGCGTGCGCGGGGAAAACGTCGAAATCTTGCGCGTCTTCCATACCGCCCGCAAATGGCCGCAACGCTTCGCTCCATGACCACCCCCCGCCCCAATCGAATCCTTCATCGCCCGCTGGTCCGCCGCCGGAGGTAGCGAGCGCGCCAACTACCAGCTCTTCGTCGCCGAGCTGTGCGAACTGCTCGACCTGCCCAAGCCGGAACCGGCGCGGGACGACGCGCGCGACAACGCCTATGTCTTCGAGCGCCGCGTCATCTTCAGGCATGGCGATGGCGGCACCTCGAACGGCTTCATCGACTGCTATCGCCGCGCCTGCTTCATCCTCGAAGCGAAGCAGACCCGGCTGACCGAGGCCGTCGGCAAAACCTTCGACGACGCCCTGCTGCGCGCCCGCTCGCTCGACCCCGCCGAGCGTCACAGCCTCGGCGCCGAATACACGCCGCGCCCGTATGTCGAACGCCTGGTGCTGCCCACGGTGATCGAGCCGCTGCGCAGCGAGTGGGAGAACGTGAAAGCCGCCACGCTGCTGCTGGCGAATGGCGGCAAGACCAACGAAGCGCGCGACACGCTGCACGCCTTCCACCACCGCCTCTGCCAGGTCAAGGTGCTCGACCCGGCCTGCGGCACGGCCAACTTCCTTTACGTCACGCTGGAACACCTGAAGCGCCTCGAAGGCGAAGTGCTCGATCTGCTCGATCAACTGGGCGACAACCAAGGGCAGGGCCGGCTGGAAACCGAAGGGCTGACGGTCGACCCGCACCAGTTCCTCGGCATCGAACTCAACCCGCGCGCCGCCGCGATTGCCGAACTGGTGCTGTGGATCGGCTATCTGCAATGGCATTACCGAACCCGAGGCAACGTCCGCCCGCCCGAGCCGGTGCTGCGCGACTTCAGGAACATCGAATGCCGCGATGCGGTGCTGGCGATGCACGAAAATGAGGGCCAACCGGCGGAATGGCCATCTGCCGATTACGTCGTCGGCAATCCGCCGTTCATTGGCGCGTCGACCATGCGTGCCGCGCTGGGCGATGCCTACGTCGAAGCCCTGCGCACCGCCTATCCGGACGTGCCCGACTCGGCCGATCTGGTCATGTTCTGGTGGCACAAGGCCGCCGCGCTGGTGGCAACGGGCAAGCTCAAACAATTCGGCCTCATCACCACCAACAGCCTGCGCCAGACCTTCAACCGCCGCGTCATCGAACGCGCCTTGACCCCGCGCAAGCCCCTCTCCCCCCGGGAGAGGGGTGGGGGTGAGGGCAAACCGCACCCGCCTGACGACGCGCTTGACCGGGCAACCGCCGCGCCCTCATCCCCAGCCCTTCCCCCGAGGGGGGAAGGGCGTATTCATCTGGCCTTCGCCATTGCCGACCATCCGTGGGTCGATGGCAGCGACGGCGCGGCGGTGCGCATCGCCATGACCGTCGGCGCAGGCGGGACGACGGAGGGACGTTTGCTGACCGTGACCGGCGAACGTGCCACGGGTGGC
>CAZOZD010000060.1:0-6515 GCA_964584195.1 uncultured Burkholderiales bacterium | reverse complement strand
GCGCGCCGCGCAGCGTGATCCCGTAGAAATCAGCATGACCGTCGGCGCGGGCGGGACGGGGGAGGGTCGCTTGCTGACTGTCACCGATGAACGGGCAACAGGCGGCGAAGGCTTGGCAAGCCAAAACGAAGGTCGTGTCGTGGTCACGCTGGACAAGGACTTCGGCGAGTTGGCCATCGTGCGCGGCCTACCGCATGCCGGCATCATCCGTTTGGTCGGATTTGCCGCCCGCCAGCAGGGTACAGCCTGCCTCCGGATTCTCGAACGCTACGGCGCTGAGATTGCCGCCGGCGCCATCGTTACAGCGGATCCTGGCCGAGTCAGGATCCGCAATGCCGAATAGTCGGCGTTGGCGGGACGGCGGACCGGCAAGGGCAAGCAAACTCCCCGAACTGCTCGCCACCCTCGCCGCCCTTGGCCGGGCGCGACAGTTGGAGGACGGGCGATGGTTGGGGTAAGGAAATATCCGCGCATCGTCACCGGGAGTTCGCCATGGATAAACCCAGATTGTTCATTCGCCCCATAACGTGTGTCCCCTCCCCCAACGGGTCCCGCACCGCGGCTTTCGCCGCACCCCATCCCAACCTTCCCCCTACGGGGGAAGGGGTGAAAAATCCTCAATGGACAATCTGGGATAAACTCGACCGCATCACGCAAGACCCGGCCGTTATGGGCGGCAAGCCGTGCATCCGCGGCATGCGCGTGACAGTGGGGAGCGTGGTCGGACAAATTGCGGCGGGCTGCAGCGTCGAGACCATCCTCGCTACGCTTTTCAACAGCCTGGCAAGCATGTCGGGTCTGCTATCCTTGGAAGTGAGAACCCACCGGATGAACGTGATGACCCGACTGCCCCGCGCACCCATCGCTCTGGCCACCCTGCTCCTGTTGTCCACCGTAGCCGTAGCCAACCCGCCGGCGACGATGCCTTTGCCTGAGATCCCGCCGCCGCCGGGCATGGTCGACCCCGGCCTGGAGCCGGAGGTGAGCATCCGCCACCGTGGCGAGGAGCGCGTCGAGGAATACCGTGTCCGTGGCCGCCTGTACATGATCAAGGTCACCCCCCCGCACGGCCGGCCGTATTACCTCCTGAACCTGCGCGGCGACGGTCGCTTCACCCGGATGGACGACCTCTCGCCCAATTTCCAGGTACCGATGTGGGTGGTGACCGAGTTCTGAAACCACGCATCGCATCCCTGATCCAGGCCGCCCCGGGCGGCCGTTTGATTTTGTCTGGACCATGACCGCACATTCCTCACTGACACCCGCGATTCCCCGCCTGGCAAGGCAGGCGGAGCGGCAAAGCCGCGCCCCCATCCATCATTCATGCCCCGTGGAGGCCCGCCGATGAGCGCCCCGCTCAGCGTGGTCCGCGTCCCGGCCGGCGATGCACTGGCCTGGCTGAAGGAGGCCTGGATGCTGTTCAAGGACGCGGTGCTGCCCTGGATGGGCATGACCGCCGCCGCATTCCTGGCCTTGATGCTGCTCGCCCTGATCCTCGGCATCGGCCGACATCTGGTGGAACTGCTCTCACCCTTCCTGGTCGCTGCGTTCATGGCCGCCAGCCGGGCGGCGGAAAACCGCGAACCGGTCAATTTCCTCCATCTGGGCACCGGTTTCCGCGCCGCGCCGCAGCCCCTGCTGGCGGTGGGCGTGGCCTACCTGGCCGGCACCCTGCTCATCGAACTGGCCATGCGAGGTATTGGCGGCGCCAGCCTGCACCAGCTCGGCCAGCTCGCGGTCGATCCGCGCGCAATGAGCCCGGAGGAAGCCCGCGCCCTGCTCGACCGCGCGCTACCCAGCCTGCTGCTCGGCCTCACCCTGCTCACCCCGCTGCTCATGGCCACCCTGTTCGCGCCGGCACTGATCCTGTTCAACGGCTTCAGGCCCGGCAACGCGCTGTGGTGGAGCCTGTGGGCCTGCGGCCGCAACTGGCGCGCCCTGCTGGTGTACAGCCTGCTGCTCGGCGCGCTCGGCATGCTGGCCCTGATCATCCCGCTCGGGCTCGGCATGCTGGTGTTCCTGCCGCTGGCGATGATCTCCACCTACCAGGCCTACCGGGCCCTGTTCCGGACGGTGACCACGGCATGAGCCCGCGCCACGCCCTGCCACTGGCACTCCTGCTGCTGATGACCGCGGTGCCCCCGGCGCAGGCCGTCCCGACCCGGTTCAGCGACGCGCTGTACGCCAAGTTCATGCATGAACGCTGTCTTGCCTGTCATCAGTTCAACAACCGCAACAGCCAGGGGCGCGCCTATTTCAGCCACCGCAACCGCTATCTGTGCGAGCGTTGCCACACCCCGGCCATCACCGGCCTGAAGGGCGGCGAATGGCAGGCCCCGGCCGGGGCCCGGATGGATTACACCGGCCTCTCCGCGCGTGACACCTGTCTGCTGATCAAGCGCAACACCCCCACCGGCGACCGTGACCGCCTGCTGGCCGAACACCTGCTGCACGACGCCCGCATCCGCTGGGCGCTCGATTCCGGCCGCCGCCCGGACGGCAAGGCCGCCACCGTGCCCGGCGGCTTCAAGGAGTGGGAACGCGACGTGAAGAACTGGGTCGAGGGCGGCCTGTCCTGCGACTAGGCCGAAACACGCCCGGATGCCGGAAATCTCGCTGTTCACCGCCTTTCTCGCCGGCCTCCTGGGCGGCGCCCATTGCGTCGGCATGTGCGGCGGAATCGTCACCGCGATGTCGATGCACGGCGCCGCAAACGGTCGCCTGGGCCTGCATCTGGGCTACAACCTGGGGCGCATCGCCAGCTACGCCACGGCCGGCTTCATCGCCGGCTGGATCGGTTCGCTCGCATTCCTGTCCGAGCGGCTGCTGCCCCTGCAAACCGGACTGTTCATCCTGGCCAACCTCATGCTCGTCCTGCTCGGGCTGTATCTGGCCGGCATCAGCCAGGCCGTGCTCTGGCTGGAACGCGCCGGCGGCGCGCTCTGGCGGCGGCTGCAACCCCGCCTGGGCGGTCTGCTGCCGGTGCGCGACGTGCGCGGTGCGCTGCTCGCCGGCGCGCTCTGGGGCTGGCTGCCCTGCGGCCTGGTCTACAGCGTACTGGTGATGGCGCTGGCCAGTGGCAGCGGTGCAAACGGCGGGCTGTTGCTGCTCGCATTCGGCCTCGGCACCCTGCCCAACCTGCTCGCCATGGGCTGGATGGCCGAACGCCTGCGCGCACTGGCCCGCAATGCCTGGTTCCGGCGTGGCGCTGGCGCCCTGGTGGCCGGCTTCGGCCTGTGGGGGCTGGCGCAGCTCGCCCGGTCTGCGTGAATAAAGGATTTCCCCATCGTAGCCGCGGATGCAGCGCAATCCGGGAAAGGTGCGTCAATCCCGGATTGCATCGCATTCCATCCGGGCTATCACTCATCCGGACTACAACTGCCGGCACAATCGGCACGCACCAGAGCCGGACAGGATGAAGCCCCGCCCTATCTGGCTTCACCGACCTCGCACAAGGCCGCTACAAGATCGAAGCGGTAGGATTCGGCCAAGGTGAGAATGTGCTCGGCGAGTGCGGGGTGGGCACTGCGGATCTCCGCCGCGATTGCCCGCACTGCGGTGCCGTCGAGGGCGATCGCCGCCTGGTTCAGGCGCTGGCGCACGGCTGCGGGGAGGACCGATGCATCGACTTCGGGCAGCCCCGCGCATTCTCCGCCGGACACCGCCTCGCGCTCGAAGCGGGCGCCAATGCACTGTTCGATCAGCTCGAACAGACGCTCTTCCTGGAGCGGCTTGGAGAGCACTGCGCTGCATCCGGCGGCCCGCATGCGCGCCTGCTCCTCCTCGAATGCGAGCGCGCTGAATGCGACGATGGGCAGCCCGGCCCCGCCCGGCAGGGCGCGGATGGCGCGGGTGGCGGCGAGCCCGTCCATTTCCGGCATCTGCATGTCCATCAGCACCAGATGCGGTGGTTCTTCCGCGCAACGTGCCACCGCCTCGCGGCCATTGACCGCGGTATCCACCTCGAAGCCGACCAGTTCCAGCAGGCGGCGCAACACCTCGCGGTTGCTCGGTTCGTCCTCGGCCACCAGCACGCGGTAGCGCGGCTGCCCGGGGCTCAGGCCACGCACCCGGCCACGCGGCGGAACCGGCGCCGATGCATCGACCCGGTGCAAGGACAGGACCAGGCGAAAGCATGAACCGACCCCGGGCGTGCTCTCCACCTCCAGCCGGCCACCGAGCAGACGGGCATATTCCTGGCTGATCGCCAGCCCCAGGCCGGTACCCTCGCCGAGCCGCACCCCGGCCTCGGTCTGGTAGAAGGGCGTGAAGATGCGTTCGAGCTCGGCGGCGGCAATGCCGATCCCGGTATCGCGGACGCTCAATTCCAGCTCCACCAGAGCGCCCGCATCCGCCAGCGAACGGGCGCCGAACACCACATCACCCCGTTCCGTGTACTTGACCGCGTTCGAGAGCAGGTTGAGCAGGATCTGGCGCAGCTTGCCAAGGTCGGCCTCGACGTGGGCGGGCACACCGGCTGCCTTGTCGAGGATCAGCGCCAGACCCTTGTCGCGGGCGCGCGGCCGCATGACCTCGAACAGGGTGGAAAGCAACTCGTCCAGGTCGAACTCCACCGGACTCACGACCAGACCGCCGGCCTCGATGCGCGAGATCTCCAGCACATCATTGATCAGCGCCAGCAGGTGCTGGCCACTCTTGTTGAGGATGGCCAGTCCGTGCTGCTGATCCTCGGGGATGCGCGCATCCCGCGCCATGAGCTGGGCAAAGCCGAGAATGGCATTGAGCGGCGTGCGCAGCTCATGGCTCATGTTGGCGAGGAACACGCTCTTGGCGCGGTTTGCCGCCTCCGCGGCGAGCTTGGCGGCGACCAGCTCGGCGGTGCGTGCGGCCACCTCTTCCTCAAGATGGCGGCGGTGATGATCGAGCTCGGCCTCCGCCTGCTTGCGCAGGCTGACGTCCATGAGCACACCATGGATGGTCGCCACCTGCCCACCCCGCGCGCGGGTCAGCCAGGTGTGGTCCTCGATCCAGATCCAGTGGCCCTGACCATGGCGCAAGCGGTATACCTGCACGTATTCGTCCGGACCATGGGCAAAATAACCGGCGATCTCGGCGTCGAACACGGCGCGGTCGTCGGGATGCACCAGTGCACCGTAGTCGAGCCGGCCACTGTAAAAATCGTCCCGCGTGTACCCGAAGGCGGATACGTTCTCGCTCACATACTCCACCGGCCAGTCCGGCGCATTGCGCCAGGCGATCGCCACCACCGGCGAATGCTCGACGATGTCGTTGAGTTGCTGGAGGCCTTGCCTGGCCTGCTCCAGCTCGGTAATGTCACGGTGGGTACCGGTGAAACGCACTGGCCTTCCATCCCCGGTGCGCGAGGCGCGTCCGCGGCTGAGGATCGAGCGCCATTCGCCATTCTTGTGACGCAGGCGGAAAACCTGCTCGTAATTCTCGCTGCCCCCCTCCAGATAGGCCTTGACCCGCGGCATGACCACGGCCAGATCGTCCGGATGCATGATCGCCTGCCAGGCGCGGAAATCGGCCGGCAACTCGTCCCTGCGGTAGCCGAGCATCTCGTGCATGCGCGGCGAGTGATACATGCGGTCATGCACCAGGTCCATGTCCCAGACGCCTTCTTCCGAGCCCTCCACGGCAAGCTGGAAACGCTCCTCGCTCGCCCGCAATGCGGATTCGGTCCCGATACGCTTGTACAGGTTGGCGAGCAAGGCAGCGAACAGGCGCAACAAGGCCAGCTCGTCGCTGTCATAGGCGCGCCGGGCGCGCACCGCGTCAAAGCCGACAAAACCCAGATAGTTCGGCCCCTCCAGGATCGGCACCGTGACCAGGCTGCGGATACCCTGGCGGATGAACACATCGCGCAGCGCTCCCTCCGGCAGGGCTGCGGTATCGGCGACGATCACCGGCTCACCACGCTGGTGGACCGCCAGCCAGTCGCGGATGGGTTCGATGGGACGTGCCTGGAACAGATGCTTCTCCGGGGAGATGCCGGGCGCGCACCATTCATGGGTGTTGGAAGTGGTGCCCGCAGCAAGGTCATGGCGGAATACATAGGCGCGGTCGGCGTCGAAGAAACTGGCGATCCGCCCCAGCGCCGCCTCGGTCGCGACGTCGATGCGGTCGATGGGCAGATGGATGAAGTCCAGCGACAGGCCGAGGATCAGCTCGCGCAACTCCACCTGACGCCGCAATGCCGCCTCCGCCGCCAGGCGCGCACTCACGTCGGTGAAAACTGCGATGGTCGATGCCCGGCCGTCGAGCTGCATGCGGCTGCCACGCACCTCGGCATGGAATTCGCTGCCGTCGCTGCGGCGCGTGGGCAGATCGGTGACCAGGCCGGTCTCGCCGCGCAGCATGCGGCCAAATTCGTGTCCCACCGTATCGGCCGCGGTCTCGGGATGCAGATCGAATGGCGTGAGCGAGGGGATGTCTTCCGGGCGATACCCCAGCATGTCGAGAAAGACCGGATTGGCATGCACCAGGCGCCGGCTTTCGTTGTCGGCCACCACCACCCCCACCGGCAGCGATTC
>CAZOZD010000059.1:0-10372 GCA_964584195.1 uncultured Burkholderiales bacterium | reverse complement strand
CGATGGAGATGACCAGGCGCAGGTTGGCCTCGATCATCTCGCGCTTGGCGCGGCGGGCCTTGGCCTCGCCGGTGGACATCTGCTTGTTGATGTCCTTGAGCTCCTTGACCGCGATACCGGCGCGTTTCTGCAGGTCCTGCAGTTTTTCCTGGTGGGCGTTGATGTCGTACTGCAGGCGGGCGAGCTGGTCGCAGTAGCCTTTCCGGGTGGCGATCTCTTCCTGGACCCAGGCGAGGTCGCCTTCGCGGCCGACGAATGTCTTGATGAAATGGGTGCGTGGCATGCCGCATTTGTTTACGGCCATGTCCATGATGGCGCGTTCGTGGCTGCGCACTTCTTCGACCAGGGTGCGCACGCTGTCGCACAGGTTTTCGACCTGGCGGGCGGTGAAGCGGATGCCCATCAGGTGGCCGGACAGTTCGTCCTGCAGCTTGAGGTGTTGCTTGCTGCCGTGGCCGTTGCGGCTGATGGCGTTGCGCATGCGGTCGGCGCACTTGCGGATGAGGGCGAAGCGCTCCAGCGAATCGGCACGCAACTTGGCCAGGTTGGCCGCGGACAGGCCGCCGCCGCCTTCGTCATCGCCTTCCTCGTCGCTTTCATCGGTACTGGCTTCCACTTCCTCGGACATCTGCATGTCGATGTCCTCGCCATCCGGGTCGACCAGCCCGTCGACCAGTTCCTCGATGCGCATCTCCTCCTTCTCGACCCGTGCGGCCATGTCGAGGATCTGCGAGATGGTGAGCGGACAGGCGGAGATGGCCTGCACCATGTGCTTGAGGCCTTCTTCGATGCGCTTGGCGATCTCGATCTCGCCTTCGCGGGTGAGCAGCTCCACTGAGCCCATCTCGCGCATGTACATGCGTACCGGGTCGGTGGTGCGGCCGAATTCGGAGTCGACCGTGGACAGCGCGGCCTCGGCCTCTTCGACGACGTCCTCGTCGGCAACGGCCGCGGGCGCCTCGGACATGAGCAGGTCCTCGGCGGCGGGGGCCTCGTCATAGACCTGGATGCCCATGTCGTTGATCATGCTGATGACGCCTTCGATCTGTTCGGCGTCGAGCATGTCGTCGGGCAGGTGATCGTTGATCTCGGCGTAGGTGAGGTAGCCGCGCTCCTTGCCGAGCAGGATCAGGCTTTTCAGGCGGGTGCGGCGGTCCTCGCCGTTGTCGCCGCGGGTTTCCGGCGGGGTGTCGGCGGCCGCCGGGACGGCTGGTTTGCCGTTGGCGCGTGCGGCAGGCTTGCGGGCGCTGCGCTTGGCGGGTTGTTCCTGCTCGGGTTCGGCCACGCGCCTGATCGTTGACTTCTTTTCCGTCGCCATTGCCTGATACTCTCCAGAATGGGTACGTGCAAAACCCTGCATTATACACAAATCGTTTGAACGGGCGAGCCCGCACGGAGAACGGCGGGTGGGTTCAGGCCGGGCTCAGGCGGGCGTATTCGAGGATGAACCACTTGTCGCCGAGATCGGGAAAGGTGATGCGGATCTCGGTTTCGCCGCCTTGCCCCTTGTAGCCGGCAACCGTGCCTTCGCCGTAGCGGGGGTGGCAGACCCGCGCTCCGATCCGGTGCGGCAGTGGCCCGGCCCGGCCCGGGCAGGTGGGTTCCGGTGCGGTCGGCGTGACGACGGGGGCGGCGCGCCAGGGGCGGGTCGAGTGGATGAGGGCAGGCGGGATTTCGTCCAGGAAACGCGAGGCGAGTCCGTAGCGGGGCTGGCCGTGGAGCAGGCGGTACTGGCTGTGGCTGAGGTAGAGGCGGCGGCGGGCGCGGGTGATGGCGACATACATGAGCCGGCGCTCTTCCTCCAGTCCGTCCGGTTCGCTGGCTGCCTGTTCGTGCGGGAACAGTCCTTCCTCCAGGCCGGTGAGGAACACGGTATCGAACTCCAGGCCCTTGGCGGCATGCACGGTCATCAGCGGTACGGCATCGTCGGCCACGCCGGCCTCGTGTTCGCCGGCTTCCAGGGCTGCATGGGCGAGGAACGCCAGCCGTGCGGCCTGGACCGGGTTGGCGGTGCCGGTCGCGGGGTCCGGGGTGGGCGCGTTGTCGCCTTCCGACTCCTGTTCGAACACGCGGGCGGCGTTGACCAGTTCGTCCAGGTTCTCGATGCGATCCTCGCCGTCGCGTTCCTTGCGATAGTGTTCGATCAGTCCGGAGCGTTCCACCGTGATCGCCACCGTTTCGGCCAGTGGCAGGCCTTCGCATTCGCCACGCAGGTCTTCGATGAGGCTGGCGAAGGGGGCGAACTTGCGCCCGCCGCTGGCACAGGCCGCGGCCCACAGGCTGGTTCCGGCTGCGCGCGCCTCGGTCTCGATGGCTTCCAGGCTGCGCGCGCCAATGCCGCGGCTGGGGAAGTTGACCACGCGCAGGAAGGCGTGGTCGTCGTCGGGATGGACGAGGAGGCGCAGATAGGCCAGTGCGTGCTTGATCTCGGCCCGTTCGAAGAAGCGCAGGCCGCCATGCACCCGGTACGGCAGGCCGGCACTGAACAATGCGTGCTCGATGGCGCGTGATTGGGCATTGGCGCGGTACAGGACCGCCATGTGGCGGTACAGCAGGCCCTCCCGGTGCAGAGATTGCACGCCTTCGACGACGAAGCGTGCCTCCTCGCTGTCGTTGGCGGCCTCGAAATGGCGGATCGGTTCGCCCTCGCCGGCATCGGTCCAGAGGTCCTTGCCGAGGCGATTGTCGTTGTGACGGATGACTGCGTTGGCAGCCTCCAGGATGTTGGCCTGGGAGCGGTAGTTCCGGGTCAGCTTGATCGGTTCGGCCAGGCCCAGGTCGCGCATGAAATCGGTCATGTTGCCGACATTGGCGCCACGGAATGCGTAGATCGACTGATCGTCGTCACCGACTGCGAACAGACGCGAGTCCGGACCGGCCAGGAGTCTGAGCCAGGCATATTGCAGGCGGCTGGTGTCCTGGAATTCGTCCACCAGGATGTGGCGGAAACGTTCCTGGTAGTGCTCACGCAGGAGTGTGTTGCGTTGCAGCAGTTCGCTGGCGCGCAGCAAGAGCTCGGCGAAATCGACCACGCCTTCGCGCCGGCACTGGGCGTCATATTCGGCGTACAGTTCGACGAGGCGACGGCTGAACGGGTCCCAGGCCTCGATCCGGTCGGCGCGCAGCCCCTCTTCCTTGTGTTGGTTGATGAAGCCCTGGACCCGGCGTGGTTCATACCGGTCGGTGTCCACATTCAGGGCCTTGAGCATGCGCTTGATGGCGGCCAGCTGGTCGGCGGAATCGAGGATCTGGAACTGTTCCGGCAGGCCGGCATCGCGGTGATGGGCGCGCAGCAGGCGGTTGCACAGGCCGTGGAATGTGCCGATCCACATGCCGCGGGTGCGGATGGGCAGCATGGCGGCAAGACGGGTCTGCATCTCCCGGGCCGCCTTGTTGGTGAAGGTGACCGCCAGGAGCCCCATGGGGGAGACCTGGCCGGTCTGGATCAGCCAGGCGATGCGGGTGGTGAGCACCCGGGTCTTGCCCGAGCCGGCGCCGGCCAGCACCAGCGCCGAGCCGGGCGCGGTCACCGCAGCGTGCTGGTCGGGGTTGAGTCCTTCGAGGAGGCGGGTGAGCACGCGGGCGGGGGATCAGACTTGGGCGCCGTCGCCGCGCGGAGCTTCTTCCTTGGCCTTGATGAAGTCCTCGCGCGACACCCCCAGCCACATCACCACCGGGCTCGCGACCAGCACCGAGGAGTAGGTGCCGATCACGATGCCGAGGCTGAGCGCCATGGCGAAGCCCCACAGCACCTCGCCGCCGAGGAACAGGATGGCCAGCACCATGAGCAGGGTGGTGCCGCTGGTGATGATGGTGCGCGCCAGGGTGGCGGTCTTGGCGTTGTCCATGATCGCGGCGATGTCGGTCAGCCGGGTCTTGCGGAAGTTTTCCCGGATACGGTCGAACACCACCACCGTGTCGTTCACCGAATAGCCCAGCACGGCGAGGATGGCCGCCAGCACGGTGAGCGAGAATTCCCACTGGAACAGGGACCAGATGCCAAGCACGATGAAGATGTCGTGCGCGGTGGCGAAGATGGCGCCGAGCGCGAAACGCCATTCGAAACGCAGGGCGAGGTAGAGGACGATGCCGATCGACACCACCAGCAGGGCCAGCGCGCCGTCCTCGAACAGCTCGCGGCCGACCTGGGGGCCGACGAACTCGACCCGGCGCAGCTCGACCTGGGCCTCCTGCTGGCGCAGCACCTCCAGCACCACTTCGGAAAGCTGTGCGGAGGTAACGCCGGCCTTCACCGGCAGGCGGATCAGTACCTCCGAGGATGAACCGAAGTTCATCACCGAGGCATCGGCATGGCCGTGATTGCCAAGATGGGCACGGATGGCCGGAATGTCGGCGGCGCGCGGATAGCCGACCTCGATCACGGTGCCGCCGGTGAAGTCGACGCCGAGGTTGAGTCCCTTGGTGGCCAGCAGTGCGATGGATGCGACGATGAGCGCGACCGAAAGGAAGATCGTGCTGCGCGCCCAGCGCATGAACGGGATGTCACGTTCGAGGTGGAATAACTGGATCATGGCGTAGTTGTGCTGTGGGTCAGATCGATACCGAGGTCAGGCGTTTGGCCCGGCCGTAGGTGAGGTTGACGGCGGCGCGGGAGACCATCACCGAGCTGAATATCGAGGTGAGGATGCCCAGGCAGAGGGTGACCGCGAAGCCGCGTACCGGCCCGGAACCGAGCCAGAACAGGGCAAAGCCGGCGATCAGGGTGGTGATGTTGGCGTCCAGGATGGTGTCCCAGGCCCGCTCGTAGCCGGCCTTGATGGCGGCCTGCGGCGACATGCCGTTGCGGATCTCCTCGCGGATGCGTTCGGCGATGATGACGTTGGCGTCGATGGCCATGCCGAGGGTCAGGGCGATGCCGGCGATGCCGGGCAGGGTCAGTGTGGCCTGGAGCATGGACAAGAGCGCCACCAGCAGGAACAGATTGGTGGTCAGCGCCAGGATGGCGATGCCGCCGAATGCGCGGTAATAGAACAGCATGAACAGCGCCACGGCGGCAAAGCCGTACAGGGTGGAATTGAATCCCTTGGCGATGTTGTCCGCGCCCAGCGAGGGGCCGACGGTGCGCTCCTCGACGATCTCCATCGGTGCGGCCAGGGCCCCCGCGCGCAGCAGCAGGGCGACGTCCCTGGCCTCCTCGGTGTTGTCCATGCCGGTGATCTGCACCCGGCCGCCACCGATCTCCTCGCGGATCACCGGCGCCGTCACCACCTCGGTTCTGCCCTTCTCGATGAGCAGGATGGCCATGCGGCGACCGACGTTCTCGCGGGTGACATTCTTGAAGATGCGCGCGCCGCGGCCATCGAGGTTGATGTGCACGGCGGCCTGGTTGTTGGTGTCGAAACCGGGCTGGGCGTCGGTGATGTATTCGCCGGTCAGCACCACCACCTTCTTCACCAGAATGGGCTGGCCATTGCGCTCGTGATACAGCTCGGCGCCGAACGGCACCTGGCCGGCCTCGGCGGCCTGGACCCGGGCCGGATCCTGCATGGCCTCCTCATCCACCATGCGGATCTCCAGGGTGGCGGTGCGGCCGAGGATCTCCTTGGCCTTGGCGGTGTCCTGCACCCCGGGGAGCTGCACGACGATGCGGTCCACACCCTGCTGCTGGATCACCGGTTCGGCCACGCCGAGTTCGTTGACCCGGTTGCGCAGGGTGGTGAGGTTCTGCTGGAGGGCGTCTTCCTGGGTCTTCTTGCGCGCGGCCTCGCGCAGGCTCAGCACGATCAGGCGTTCCTCGCCTTCATCGCGGGTGCGGATCTCCAGCTCCGGGCTGGCTGCGGCGATGGCTTCGCGCGCCGCCTCGCGCCCGGCATCGTCGCGGAAGCGCAGCACGACCTGGTCGCCTTCCCGGGCCAGCCCGGCGTAGCGGATCTTCTTTTCCCTGAGCAGGGTGCGGATCTCGCCCTGATGTCGTTCGGCGGCGCGACCGAGTGCGGCCGGCATGTCCACCTGCATGAGGAAGTAGACGCCGCCGCGCAGGTCGAGGCCGAGGTACATGGGCAGTGCGCCGATCGAGGACAACCAGTCCGGCGAGGCCGGCAGCAGATTGAGCGCCACCGTGAAACCCGGCCCCAGGGCCTGTTGCAGTACATCGCGCGCCTTGAGCTGGGTATCGGTGTCGGAAAAGCGCGCCCTGACGCCGCGCGGATCGAGGCTGATGCCCTGGCTGGCGATGCCAGCCTGGCGGAGCGCGGCTTCCACGCGCTGCATCAGCGCGGCGTCGATCCGTTCACTGGCGCGCTGCGGCGCCACCTGAACCGCGGGCACCTCGCCATAAAAGTTGGGCAGGGTGTACAGCACACCGATCACCAGGGCGACGGCGATGACGACGTATTTCCAGAGTGGATAGCGATTCATGACTCAGTGAGGGAGTGACGGGTGAGGAATGACGAGACCGGGGGGGTGACGGGTTTGGGCACCCGCCACCGAGTCACGTGTCACTCAAATGCCCTTGATCGTGCCCTTGGGCAGCACGGTGCCGATGGAGCCGCGCTGGAATACGGTTTCGGTACCGCCGCCGACGTCCAGGGTGACATATTGCTCGGAAATCTTCACGACGGTACCGAGCTGGCCGCTGGCGGTGACCACCTCGTCACCCTTCTGCAGGGCTTCCTGCATCTTGCGTTGTTCCTTGGCGCGTTTGACCTGGGGACGGATGATCAGGAAATAGAACACCACGAAGATGACGATCAGCGGCAGAAAGCTGAGGAACGGATCGGGCTGCGCCGGATCGGCGGCGTAGGCGGGGGAAATCAGCATCATGGACTCCTAGATAAACGGGCGGATTCTAGCACGCGCCCGAGTCGGCATGATGACCATGCCCCTTGACCCGCCGCGCAGCCCGATGCAGCGCAGCGAAATCCGGGCTACTCCCCTTGGCGGGCCTGGTGGAATCCGGCGACGAAGTCGGCGAAGCGATCCTCGGCGATGGCCTGGCGCAGTTCGGCCATCAGGGTCTGATAATAGCGCAGGTTGTGCAGGGTGTTGAGCCGCCCGGACAGGGTGTCGCCGGCGCGGAACAGGTGGTGCAGGTAGGCGCGGCTGAAGTTGAGGCAGGTGTAGCAGTCGCAGGAGGCGTCGATCGGGCGCGGGTCGGTGCGGTGGCGGGCGTTCTTGATGCGCAGCTCGCCCTGGCGGGTGAACAGCACGCCGTGGCGGGCGTTGCGGGTGGGCATGACGCAGTCGAACATGTCGATGCCCTGACCCACCGCGAAGACGATGTCCTCGGGTGTGCCTACGCCCATGAGGTAACGCGGCTTGTCCTCGGGCAGGGCCGGGGCGGTGTAGCGCAGGATGCGCTGCATGTCCGCCTTGGGCTCGCCCACCGACAGGCCGCCGATGGCGTAGCCATCGAAGCCGATCCCGGTCAGGCCGGCCAGCGAGAGCTCGCGCAGGTCCTCGTACATGCCGCCCTGGACGATGCCGAACAGGGCGTTGGGATTGCCCGCATGCGCCCGCTTCGAGCGTTCCGCCCAGCGCAGCGAGAGTTCCATCGAGATGCGCGCTGTGTCATGGTCTGCGGGATACGGCGTGCATTCGTCGAAGATCATGACGATGTCCGCGTTCAGCGCCCGCTGGATCTGCATCGATTTTTCCGGAGTGAGCAAGAGGCGCTGGCCATCCAGGGGCGAGGCGAACTTCACCCCCTGTTCACTGATCTTGCGCAGGTGGGTGAGGCTGTAGACCTGGAAGCCACCCGAATCGGTGAGGATGGGGCCGGACCAGCGCATGAAATCGTGCAGGCCGCCAAAGGTCTCGATCACCTCCAGGCCGGGGCGCAGCCAGAGATGAAAGGTGTTGCCGAGCACGATCTGGGCACCGATCCCCGCCACCTCCTCGGGGGTGACCGCCTTGACCACGCCGTAGGTGCCCACCGGCATGAATGCGGGCGTGTCGACCACGCCATGGGCAAGATGGAGGCGGCCGCGCCGGGCGGCGCCGGAGGTGGCGAGGCGTTCGAAATGCAAGGCGCGGCCTTTCGGGTTCAGCGGGGTGGGGTGCGCGCCGGCTCGGCGCGCTCGATCAGCATGGCGTCGCCATAGCTGAAGAAGCGGTAGCGCGCCGCGACGGCGTGGCGGTATGCGGCCAGCATCGGCTCGGTGCCCGCGAACGCGGACACCAGCATGAGCAGGGTGGAGCGGGGCAGGTGGAAGTTGGTGATCAGCCGGTCGATGACCCGGAAACGGTAGCCCGGGTAGATGAACAGGTCGGTCTCGCCGCTGCCCGGACCCAGTTCGCCATGCGCGGCGGCGGCCTCCAGGGCGCGCAGGGAGGTGGTGCCGACGGCAGTGACACGGCCGCCGCGCGCCCGGGCCGACTCGATGGCGGCCACCGTGGCGGCCGGCACCTCGTACCACTCGCTGTGCATGCGGTGCTCACGCACCGACTCGACCCGCACCGGCTGGAATGTACCGGCGCCGACATGCAGCGTGACGAAGGTGGTGTCCACGCCGCGCGCGCGCAGCGCGTCAAGCAGGGCCGCGTCGAAGTGCAGGCCGGCGGTGGGCGCGGCCACCGCGCCGGGATTCTTCGCGTACACGGTCTGGTAACGGTCGTCGTCCTCGGCCTCGGCGGTACGTTCCATGTAGGGCGGCAGCGGCACCTCGCCGTGCGCATCCAGCCAGTCCAGCACGCTCCGGGCCGGATCGAATGCCAGCCGATAGAGGTCATCCTGGCGCTCGATCACCTCGGCCTCGAATGCGTCGGCGAAGCGCAGCCGGGTTCCAGGCCGGGGTGATTTGCTGGCGCGCATGAACGCCAGCGCCTCGTGCTCGGACAGCACCCGTTCGATCAGTGCCTCGACCTGACCGCCGCTTTCCTTGCGGCCGTGCAGGCGTGCCTTGATTACGCGGGTGTCGTTGAACACCAGGAGGTCACCGGGACGGGTGAGCTCGGGCAGGTCGGCGAAGCGGCGGTCGTGCATCGTGCCGTGCTCGACGTGCAACAGGCGGCTGGCCGAACGCTCGGGCAAGGGGTGGCGGGCGATCAGCTCTTCCGGCAGAAAATAATCGAAATCGCTGGTTTGCATGCTTGTCGACAAGGTCAAGGTGGCGCTCAGTCGGCGCTGGCGCCGCGAATGCCGATCTGGTTTTGCGCCGCGAACTCCAGCATGCGCTGGATCGATCGTACCGCCTTCACGCGGATGGATTCATCCACTTCGATGGCATGGGCACCGCTGGCGAGCACATGGTCGAGCTTTTTCAGGCCGTTCATCGCCATCCACGGACAATGGGCGCAGGAGACGCAGGTCGCGCCCCGGCCGCCGCTGGGCGCCTCGATCAGCCGCTTGCCGGGACCGGCCTCGCGCATCTTGTGGAAGATGCCGTTGTCGGTGGCGACGATGAAGGTGGGATGCGGCAGTTCGGCCACGGCGCGGATGAGCTGGGTGGTGGAGCCGACCACGTCGGCCAGCGCGATCACCTCGGCCGGTGACTCGGGATGGACCAGCACCGCAGCCTCCGAATGTGCGGCCTTCAGCTCGCGGATGCCCTCGGCCCTGAATTTCTCGTGCACCACGCAACTGCCCTGCCAGAGCAGCATGTCGGCGCCGGTGACGCGTTGCACATAGTCGCCCAGATAGCGGTCGGGCGCCCACAGGATCTTTTTGCCCTGTGCCGCAAGGTGCGCCACCACCCGGGTGGCGATGCTTGAGGTGACCATCCAGTCGGCGCGCGCCTTGACCGCCGCCGAGGTGTTGGCATACACCACCACGACGCGGTCGGGATGCCGGTCACAGAATTCGGCGAAATCCTCCGCCGGGCAGGACAGGTCGAGCGAGCATTCGGCGGCGAGATCGGGCATCAGCACCCGCTTTTCCGGGTTGAGGATCTTCGCCGTCTCACCCATGAAGCGCACCCCCGCCACCACCAGGGTGGATGCCTTCGATGCATGCCCGAAGCGGGCCATCTCCAGCGAGTCGGATACACAGCCGCCCGTCGCGACCGCCAGATCCTGCAGGTCGGCCGAGGTGTAGTAATGCGCCAGCAGTATGGCGTCCTGCTCACGCAGGCGGCGCTCGATGCGCGCCATGAGTTCGGCGCGCTCGGCCGGATCGAGCGATTCCTCCACCACCGGCGGCACGTCGGTGACCGGGCGGGCGGTGATGGGGCGCGAATTCGAAGGAGCGGTCATGAGGCAAGCGCGGCGTTTGGTGAAACCCATTATTTTAGTGGCGCCACCCCATGCTGTCAAGCCGGATTACAGAATCATGACCGGGGCAAAGCACCGTAGCCCGGATGCAGGCCAAAGGCCGGAATCCGGGGGCCATGGAACGAACGCCCATCCCCCCGGATTCCATTTCATCCCATTCGACGGCGTCGCCGGCAACGGCGACGAGGGCCAACCGGCGCGA
>CAZOZD010000058.1:0-10504 GCA_964584195.1 uncultured Burkholderiales bacterium | reverse complement strand
AGTAGACATAATGGATTCTGTAGGGCGCCCCGACGAAGGTCAACCATAGCTGTCCAGTCAGGACATCATCCAAGGTTGATCAAACGCAGTTCCCTTCCTTTTCCAAACGCCTCGGCAAGAATCTCGCCGGCCGCCGCAAGCACCTGGGGCTGACCCAGTCGCAACTCGCCGAACGGCTGTTGGTGGAGCCGGAAACCATCTCCCGTTTCGAGCGTGGAGCCACCATGCCGGGGCTGGCGACCCTGGAGAAACTGGCGGCGATCCTCGATACCAGCATCGCCGATCTGCTCGATGAACGTCCGGGTGCGGCCTATCCCGAGTCACGCCAGATCGTGGCCCATGTCGAGCGGCTCGACCCCGGCCAGCGCCGCATCGTGCTGGCCGTGGTGCGCTCCCTGTGTGAGGCGCTTTCAAAAGGAAACGCTGATTAAATCCCCTGGCCCCGCTTGCGGGGGAAGGGCTCGGGTGAGGGGAGTCCTGGCTACTCCGGGAACAGGCGGAGGCCGGTGCGCGTTCGCAGTGCCGCGATGGGGTGTCCGTAGAGGCGGCCGAGCCGGTCGGGCTGGAGCATTTCCTGAGCCTCGCCAGCCTCGCAACCGCCATGACCATCCAGCAACAGTACATGGGTGCAGAATCTTGCGGTCAGGTTGAGGTCGTGCAGGCTGACCAGCGCGGCGCCGGTGGCGTTTTCGACGTGCTTGCGCAGGGTATCCAGCAGCCGGTATTGATGACGCAGGTCGAGGTGGTTGAGGGGTTCGTCGAGCAGCAGTAAGCGTGTGTCCTGGGCAAGGATCGCGGCGATGGCGGTGCGGCGTGATTCGCCGCCGGACAGCTGGTTCGTGTCCAGATGACTGACGGCTTCGAGATCGACAGCCCGGATCGCTTGCCGGACGATGGCTTCATCGCGTGCATTGGCCAGACCATTCCAGCCCAGATGGGGATAGCGACCGGAGAGCACGCGTTCGTATACGGTGGTGGGCAGTTCCCCCTGTTCTTCCTGGGGGAGGTAGCTGCGCAGGCGGGCGGCTTGCCGGCCCGTCCATTGGTGATAGTGCTTGCCGGCGAGCCGGATGTTTCCGGCCGCGGGTCGGGCCAGTCCGGCCAGTGCGCGCAGGAGGCTGCTTTTGCCACTGCCATTGGCACCCAGTACTCCCCAGCGGGTGCCGGCCTGGATGATGAGGTCCAGTCTGGCGATGAGGGTGCGAGGTCCGGATTCGATGCGGAGACGTTCGCATTCCAGGAGTGGGGGGGGGGCGCCGAAGGGGGTCATCGCTGGCGGTGCAGCAGATAGAGAAAGAATGGAACGCCGAGGAGGGCGGTGATCGCGCCGGTGGGCAGCTGGACCGGGGCCAGGGCGGTGCGTGCGATGAGGTCGGCGAGCGGGAGCAGCAAGGCACCTGTGATGCAGGCGGCCGGGATCAGCCAGCGGGCGTCGTTGCCGACCAGTCGGCGGGCGATGTGCGGTGCCGCGAGGCCGATGAATCCGATGCTTCCGGCGGTGGCGACGGCGATTCCGGTGGCGATGCTGGCGATCAGGAAAAGTCCGGTCTGAAGCCGATCCAGGGGTACACCCAGGGCGGCGGCGTTGAGTTCTCCCCGGCCCAGGACATTGATCGCGGTGGACAATGGCCAGGCCAGCAGGAGCAGAAGGAGCAGACCGGCGAGAGCGGGGAGGGCCGGTCCGGCCGCGGAAAGGTCGCCCATCAGCCAGTACACCAGGCCGGGCAGGCTGCCGGGCGGGGCGAGCGCCAGCATGAACGCGGTGAGCGCGCCCCATAGACTGGCCAGCATGATTCCGGTGAGCAGGAGACGTCCGACGTGCCAGCCGCCGAGTCTGGATAGCGTGAAGACCAGGAGGGTGGACAGGGTGGCTCCCAGGCAGGCGGCGACGGGTATCCAGACGCTGTGCATGCCGGCCAGCAGGCCAGCCAGAACCGCGGCGCCGGCGCCGCCGGCCACGCCGAGCACATAGGGGTCGGCCAGCGGGTTGCGGGTCAGGGTCTGATTGATGCAGCCGGCCAGGGCGAGCAGGCCGCCGGCGGCGGCAGCCGCGAGGATGCGTGGCAGGCGGAGTTCGAACAGGATGAGGCGTTCGTGTTCCAGGCCGCCGTCGAACAGGGCTGCCACCGCCCGGCTCGCCGTCATGCCGCTGCCGAAGGTCAGGGCGATCGCCAGAACCGCGAGTGCGGTGAGGGTGAGCAGGCCGAGTCGCGCCGGGGAGGTCATCCGCCTCGCTCAGAGCCGCCAGTGGATCGCCGCGAACAGGTTGCGGCCGGGGGTGTCGTAGCCATGCACCAGGCTGTAGTCCTTGTCGAACAGGTTTTCGATGCGGAATTCGAGACTGGCATCGGGATTCAGGCGGTATGCACCGGACAGGTTCCATACGCTGTAGCCGGGTGTGCGGGTGGGGCTGAAGGTCGCGACATGGATGTCCGGCCGGGCCGAGGTGGCCTTCCATTCCAGCCGGAGATCGAGTCTGCCGTATTCACGTTCGAGGCTGACACTGCCAAAGCGCCTGGCGCGCCGCAGCAGGGCCTGGCCAGTGCTGGCGTTGACGGGGTCCTGCAGATTGAGACTGGCGCGCAGCGTGTATTCCGTGAAGCGGCCGGACAGGCTCCATTCCCAGCCGTCGATGCGGGCGCGTTGCAGGTTCTGGTTGCCGGTTGGCCAGGCGTAGGTGATCAGGTCCTTGATCCGGTTGTCGAAATGGGTCAACCGGGTCTGCCAGGGTCCGGCGTCATGATGCAGGCCGAGTTCGCGGCTGCGCGCCTTTTCCGGCTTGAGGACGGGGTTGCCGCCCCAGGCCGGGTTGTACAGTTCATTGAAGGAGGGCGCGCGAAAGGCCGTGCTCAGACTGGCGATCGCCTTCCAGCGTGGCGTCAGCTCGAAACCGTAGCCGATCAGGGCGGTGTTGTGGGCTCCGAAGTCGCTGTAGTCGTCGTGCCGGCCATTGACTTGCAGGCTGTGTCGGCCATGGTGGCCGAGATAGCCGAGGCTGAGACTGGCGATATCGCGCCGGGTCCGGTCGTAGCTCTGGTCACTGCTCAGGCCTTGCTGGACGTGGCCGAGGCCGAGGCTGGCGTTCTGGCCGGGAGCGAGACTGAACTCGTGCAGCCATTCGAGCTGGCGGGTGCGGCTGTGGACGTGGCCGGTGGCGGTGCCGTCCAGGGCGTTGTCGAGTCGGTCGACGCTGCGGGACAGGCTGAGGTGGCTCTGCCAGCGTTTACTCAGGCGGTTGTTGGCCTGGAAGGCCAGGTGTCCCAGGGTCTGGTCGGACTGGTTTTGCCAGGCGCCATCGTATTCCACGCGGCCTTGGCTGTGCCGGGCAAGCAGACCTACGCGCTGTCCGGGGGCGTAGGCATGCTCGACATTGAGGCTGAATGTGCGATTGCGGTAGCCGTCCCGGTCCGTGTCGGCGGGGGTGAACGCCGCCCAGGGGTCGGCGGACGCCGGCACGAATTCGCGCCGTGCGGCCGAGAACCCCTCCTGTTCGTGCTGGCTGAGTCCAAGCCGGTAGCTAGTGTTTCCAGTTTGGCCGGCATGGCTCGCCGAAAGTGAATGGGCGCCATATCCACCCAGGCCGGCGCGCAGGCGGGTGGCTGGCTGGCCCTGGCCGCGCCGTGTGAATAGCTGGATGACGCCGCCGATGGCCTCGGAGCCATACACGCTGCTGACGTTGCCGCGCACGATCTCGATGCGTTCGATGTCGTCAAGCAGGATCTGGTCGAGGGCCGTGGCTCCAGTGCTGACCGAACCGATGCGCACACCGTCGAGCAGGACGAGTGTGTGGTTGGAGTTTGTGCCACGCATGAACAGGCTGCCCTGACTCCCGGGGCCGCCTTGCTGGGTGATCTCGATGCCGGCCTGCTGGCGCAAAAGCGTGGGGATGTCCGTGGCGCCGGAGGCGCGGATTTCCCGCTCACCGATCACCGTGGTGTGTTGCAGGGTGTCGCCCGGCGGCTGGGGCAGCCGGGTGGCGGTGACCACGAGGTCGTCGAGGATGTGTACGGCCGGTTGATCGGCCAGGGCAGCCGCGCTGCCGGCCAGGGTCGTGGCCAGCAGGATGAGGTGTGGACGCATGATGAGGGTTCCTGTGCACGCAAGCCCGCCGCTTGCTGGTTTACGGGGCGAAGCCGACGGGGCGTGAACAGGAGGGCAGTAAACGCCGGAGGCGCCATGCCGGTTCCCGATTGCCGCCCACCGCGACTTCGTGACATTGGGCAGGCCGGTCTCCGGGCTGGCGAGATTTGACGTGTCGCCTTCCCGGGTTGCCCCAGTGGCTTCATGACACGCCCGCGCTCGCATACCGTTGCGGGGGCAGCACAGGCCTTGCACCTGTTTCCCGTTTCACCCGCACCCTGTGTTCTTGAACATCAGGGCGAGGGAACCTTGCCGAGGGGGAAGGATAGCAGCCCGGGCGCGGCTACCAGGTGCTTGCGCCGGGTCTGCGCCGGGGGAAGCCGTGGTGATGCACCGTAAAAACAACAAGGCCGCCCGGGGGCGGCCTTGTCGGGGCAGGGGAGGGGATTTCAGCCCTTCTTGCTGAAGCTCAGCTTTTCCTTGATGCGCGCTGACTTGCCGGTGCGTCCGCGCAGGTAATACAGCTTGGCGCGACGCACGTCACCGCGACGCTTGACCTCGATGTTTGCGACCAGGGGGGAGTAGGTCTGGAAGGTGCGCTCGACGCCTTCGCCGGCAGAGATCTTGCGGACGATGAAGGAGGAATTGAGGCCGCGGTTGCGCTTGGCGATGACGACGCCTTCATAGGCTTGCAAACGCTCGCGGTTGCCTTCCTTTACCTTGACCTGGACCACCACGGTGTCGCCCGGGGCGAATTCGGGAATGGTCTTGCCCAGGCGGGCGATCTCTTCCTGTTCCAGTTGCGCGATCAGGTTCATTGCATTTCCTTTCGGTTCGGGGCGGCAGAGGTTTTCGCTCGGCGAAGACATGCGGCCGTTTCTGGGTCAAATGCCGGAGGCGTTCTCCGGCGGCGTTTCCTGCCGCACGTCGGCAACGACGGCGGCGTTGGATTCAATGCATTCATCCAGCACTTCAAGCTCTTCCGCATTCGGCGGGCGCCGCTCGAACAGGTCGGGGCGGCGCGTCCGGGTGCGCAACAGTGCCTGCTGCATCCGCCAGCGGCGAATCTCGCCGTGGTGGCCGGCACGCAGCACGGCGGGCACTTCCATGCCCAGATACGACTCGGGCCGGGTGTAATGCGGACAATCCAGGCGGTCGTCGCAGAACGAGTCCTCGACCGCCGAATCGGCATGTCCGAGCGCGCCGGGGATCCACCGGATCAGCGCATCGAGCAACACCATGGCCGGCAACTCCCCGCCCGAGAGCACATAGTCTCCGATCGAGATTTCCTCGATCGGGTGACGGGCGAACAAGCGTTCGTCGATGCCCTCGTAACGCCCGCACAACAGTACCAGGGCGGGCTCGTCCGCCAGGCCCTTCACCAAATCCTGATCCAGCCGGCGCCCCTGCGGTGACAGGTAGATCAGCCGCGCCCGAACCCCGGTCTGCCGCAAGGCGGCGGCCTTGGCTGCGGTGAGGGCCAGGTCGATCGGCTCGGCCAGCATCACCATGCCTGGCCCGCCGCCGAAAGGGCGGTCGTCCACCGTGCGCCAGGGGTCGCCCGCAAAGTCGCGCGGATTCCATACATCCAGGCCAAACAATCCGTTGCGCCAGGCGCGCCCGCTTACGCCATGCCCGGTCAGCGCAGCGAACATCTCCGGGAACAGGCTCACCACATGGTAGCGCGGCGTCATCCGTAGTCTTTTTCCCAGTCGACCCGGACCCTGCGCGCGACGAGGTCCACTTCAAGCACGATCGCGGCGACGAACGGAATCAGCCGCTCACGCTCGCCGGACACCTTCAACAGGTCGTGCGCACCTGATTCAAGCAGGCCACTGACCTGGCCCAGGGGCTCGTCATGGGTGTTCACCACGTCGAGGCCGATGAGGTCATCCCAGTAATACTCGTCTGGTCCGGCGGGAGGGAGCTCGTCGCGTCCCACCGCGACATCGAGGCCCTTGATCGCTTCGGCGGCGGTACGGTCGTCGACCCCGGCCAGCTTGGCGATCAGGCTGGAGCCATGGATCCTGGCGTCCTCGACCGTGTAGGTTCGCCAGGTGCCGTCCCCGCCGAGCTGCCAGACCGGATAGTCGAGCAGGCTGTCCAGATATTCGGTGTAGGTGTGGACCTTGATCCAGCCGCGCACCGCATACGGGGCGGCGATCCGCCCCATGACGACACGTTCCTCAGGCGGCGACGCTGGCCTTTTCACTGCGCACCAGGCGATCAACCGTCTCGGTCAGTTGTGCGCCCACGCCCTGCCAGTAGGACAGTCGCTCGCGGTTGATGCGCAGGCCCTCGGCATTGCCGGTGGCAACCGGGTTGTAAAAGCCGATGCGCTCGATGAAGCGTCCGTCGCGGCGGTTACGGGAGTCCGCGACCACAATGTTGTAGAACGGGCGCTTCTTGGAGCCGCCCCGGGCAAGACGAATGGTTACCATGCTTGAATCCCTAACGTGAACCGGCGTACCCAGCATGCATCTTGCTCTGGGCAAACGCGTAAAAGCGAAAGATTGTAATTGAATCGTCGCGCCCATTCAAGATGGAGTCTGCACGCGCGGAAGGAAATCGGAATGTGTCATTCCGGCTGGATTCAGCGCATGCCCGGCAACACCCCCTTCATGCCGCGCATCATCTTCGCCAGGCCGCCCTTGCCGAGCGACTTCATCATTTTCTGGGCTTCCTCGAACTGTTTGAGCAGGCGGTTCACGTCCTGTACGCTGACGCCGGAGCCGGTGGCGATGCGGCGCTTGCGCGAGGCCTTGAGGATCTCCGGACGGCGTCGTTCCTGCGGTGTCATGGCGTTGATGATGCCCTCGATGCGGCGCATCTGCTGCTCGCCCTGGGCAAGGTCCGGTGCCTGCATGGCCCCGGCGCCGGGCAGCTTGTCCATGAGGCCGGCCAGGCCGCCCATCTTCTTCATCTGCTGGATCTGCGCCTTGAAGTCTTCCAGATCGAAGCCCTTGCCGGTCTTCAGCTTCTGCACCGCCTTCAGGGCTTCATCACGGTCGACGCTGCGCTGGGCCTCCTCGATCAGGCTGAGCACGTCACCCATGCCGAGGATGCGGCTGGCCATGCGCTCGGGATGGAACACCTCGATGCCGGTCAGCTTTTCGCCGACACCCACTACCTTGATCGGCTTGCCGGTGACCTGGCGCACCGACAGCGCAGCGCCACCGCGGGCGTCGCCGTCGAGCTTGGTGAGCGCCACCCCGGTCAACGGCAAGGCCTCGTTGAATGCACGCGCGGTGTTGACCGCGTCCTGGCCCTGCATGGCGTCGACCACGAACAGGGTCTCGATCGGCTGGACGGCGGCGTGGATGGCCTGGATTTCCTGCATCATTTCGGCATCGACATGGAGCCGGCCGGCGGTGTCGACGATGAGTACGTCGTGGAAGTGGCGACGGGCATGGTCGAGCGCGGCCAGGGCGATGTCGACCGGCTTTTGCTGCGGCGTGGAGGGGTAGAACTCGGCTTCGGCCTGGGCAGCGACGGTCCGGAGCTGGTCGATGGCGGCCGGGCGGTATACGTCGGTGCTCACCAGCAGGATCCTTTTCTTGCCCTGGCCGCGGATCAGGCGGGCGAGCTTGCCGCAGGTGGTGGTCTTGCCAGCCCCCTGGAGGCCCGCCATGAGGATGACCGCGGGCGGCTGGGTGGCGAAGTTGAGCGGCACGGCGGCCTGACCCATGAGCGCAGTGAGTTCTTCATGCACCACGCCGATCAGCATCTGGCCGGGGGTGAGGCTTTGCAACACCTCGCGGCCGAGGGCCCGTTCCCGGACCCGGGCGATGAATTCGCGCACCACCGGCAGGGCGACGTCGGCCTCCAGGAGTGCCACGCGCACCTCGCGCAGGGCGTCCTGGATGTTGTCCTCGGTCAGGCGGCCCTGGCCGCGCAGATTCTTGATGACTCCCGACAGGCGCTGGGTGAGGTTGTCGAACATGCTGGGGGCTTGTGTATCGGTTAGACTGGCGAAGTCTAACAAATCCGATCTGGACGACGATGCTCGATTTGCTGCCGTATCTTGTCTGTGCCCTGATCTACATCGGCCTGGCCGGGTATTACTGGAAGGGGCGCGGCCATTGCGAGGCGCCGGCGGGTGCCGGTTGGCGCGGTCTGTTGCCGCTGTTGCCACTGGGCGGGCATGCCTGGCTGCTGCTTGGGGATGGCATCCAGTTCGGATTCGCAGCTTCGCTGTCGGCGATCGCGGCCTTGACGGTGCTCTTCTACAGTGTCGCTGCCTGGCGGTTTCCACTCGGCTGCCTGCGCAGCCTGGTGTTGGTGTTCGCCGGCCTGATGGTGGGGTTACAGGCGGTTCTGCCGGGCGCGCGTCCCTTGCCGGAGCATTGGACGCCGCTGTTCCAGGTGCACATCCTGATGGCCTTCGCGGCCTATGGCCTGTTCAGCATCGCCGCCCTGCATGCCCTGCTCATCGCCATCGCCGAGAAGCATCTGCACAAGCCGGTGCCGCCGCTGCTGGTGGCCAACCTGCCGCCCCTGCTCAGCCTGGAGTCCTTGCTGTTCCGCATGCTGCAGATGGGTTTCATCCTGCTCACGCTCACCCTGGTTTCCGGGGTCATGTTTTCCGAAGCGCTCTACGGCCACCCCTTCCCGCTCACCCACATGACGGTGTTCGGCATGGCTTCCTGGCTGATCTTCGCCGGGCTGCTTGCCGGTCGCCGGATATATGGCTGGCGCGGCCGGCCGGCCCTGTACTGGACCCTGGCCGGTTTCGTCACATTGTTGCTGGCCTATGTCGGTGTGCTGTTCGTGCTGGAGGTGATTCTCCACCGCGCTTGACAGTCGCGGCCCAGTCCCTAGACTAGGCTCCGGTTCCACAGCGATTCGGCCTACTTGGACACGATTCCCTTAAGCGCCCTGCTTCTGGCGCTGGCCCTGTTGCTGGTCTTGTCGGCCTTTTTCTCCGGCTCCGAGACCAGCATGATGGCGGTCAACCGCTATCGCCTGAAGACACTGGCCAATGCCGGTCATCGCGGCGCCCGTCTGGCGGTGTGGTTGCTGGGTCAGACCGACCGCCTGCTGTCGGTCATCCTGCTGGGCAACAACCTGGTCAATGCCGCCGCGGCTTCGCTGGTGACGGTGATTGCCTTTCGCCTGTTCGGGGAGAGCGAGTTCGCGCTGACGATGGCGACCCTGTCGGTCACCTTCCTGATCCTGGTGTTTTCCGAAGTCACCCCCAAGGTCCTGGGCGCGACTTATCCGGAGCGTATCGTGCCGGTGGTGAGCTACGTCCTGGCCGGTCTGCTCAAGATCACCCGGCCGATCATCTGGTTCATCAACCTGTTCGTGCAGGCCCAGATCCGCCTCCTGCGCCTGAAGCCGGCCGGTGATGGCGCCACCCCCAGCATGGGCGTGGAGGAATTGCGCACCGTGCTGGTCGAGTCGGGGAGTTTCCTGCCCAAGTCGCATCGCGGCATCCTGACCAACCTGTTCGATCTTGAAAAGCTCACCGTCGATGATGTGATGCGACCGCGTGGTCAGATCGAGGCCATCGATATCGAGTCCGATGCCGATGAGATCCTGCATGCACTGACCACCAGCCATCACGCCCATCTGCCGGTTTATCGCGCCGAGCTCAACGAGATCATCGGACTTGCCCATGTGCGCCGTGCCCTGGCGCGCCTGCACGACGAGGAATTCGATCTGGACCGCTTTGCAGAGGGGCTGCGCGAGCCTTATTTCATTCCTTCGGGCACGCCGCTGTTCACCCAGCTCACCCATTTCCAGAACAACCGTCAATCGATGGGGCTGGTGGTGGACGAATATGGCGAATTGCTTGGCCTCGTCACCGTGGAGGACCTGATCGAGGAGATCGTGGGCGAGTTCGCCGAGGTCAATCCATTGCAGGGAAGGGGCTGGCAGGCGCGGGAGGACGGCAGCTATCTGGTCGATGGCGCGGCCAGCCTGCGCGAGTTGAACCGCAAGCTGGACCTCGATTTGCCGCTCGAAGGCGCGCGTACCCTCAATGGCCTGATCCTCGAGCATCTGGAAGCGATGCCGGAGCCAGGGGTGACCCTGAAGATCGCCGGCTGGCCGATCGAGATCGTGCAGATGCAGGACCGCATGGTGAAAACCGTACGCATTCATCCCCGGCCGGTGTCCGGCTCGCTTTGACATTTGCCCGTTGGCTATGCATCATCCGGGCAGAATTCTCACTGGAGGCGTGGAATAAGCCGTGGCCGCGATCGCTAGCGTAACGGGCAACCTGACCGGCATGTGCCGGGCCATGGTGCAGAGCGACCTGCTCAACCCGGAGGAGGGCGAGCGGCTCCAGGCGCAGGCCAAGGCCGGTGAAGAGGGGTTCATCCAGCATTTGCTGCGTGTCAAGCGCTTCCGCGCTGACCAGATCGCGGCCTTTGCCTCGATCAACTTCGGATTTCCCTATTTCGATCTGGACAGCCTC
>CAZOZD010000057.1:9649-10670 GCA_964584195.1 uncultured Burkholderiales bacterium | reverse complement strand
ATGCCGTCCTTGCCAAGCTGTTCGGCGAGCCGGTTGGCGCCATGCTTGGTGCGGGAGAACACCAGCACCTGGAACCACTGCTCGGTCTGGATCAGATGACTGAGCAGCTCGCGCTTCTTGTCGCGGTCGACCGCGTATACCCGTTGCGCCACGGTGTCGGCGGTGGCGTTGCGACGCGCCACCTCGATCAGCGCCGGGCGGTCGAGCAGCCCATCGGCGAGCGCCTTGATCTCGTCGGAGAAGGTGGCCGAGAAGAGCAGGTTCTGGCGTGCCTTGGGCAGCAAGGCCAGTACCCGCCGGATGTCGCGGATGAAGCCCATGTCCAGCATGCGGTCGGCCTCGTCCAGCACCAGCACCTCGACGCCGGACAAATCGACCGTCTTCTGCTGGACATGATCGAGCAGCCGCCCCGGCGTGGCCACCAGGATGTCGATGCGGCCGCGCAGGCGGTCGATCTGGGGATTGATGTTGACGCCGCCGAACATGGCCATCGAGGTGAGGCCGGTGTACTTGCCGTACACCCGCACACTTTCCTCGACCTGTGCGGTCAACTCGCGGGTGGGGGTGAGGATCAGGGCGCGGATCGGCACCCGGCCGCCCGGGCCGCGCCGGGGTGGCGTGGCGCCCAGGCGTTGCAGGAGGGGCAGGACGAAGCCGGCGGTCTTGCCGGTGCCGGTCTGGGCGCCGGCGAGCAGGTCGCCGCCGGACAGCACGGCGGGAATGGCCTGGCACTGGATGGGGGTGGGGGTGGTGTAGCCGTGTTCGGCCACGGCACGAACGAGCTCATCGGCGAGGCCGAGGTCGGAAAACTGCATGAAGGCTCCGGGAAACGGATATTCGGCCTGTCGCCCCGAGCGGGGCGCCAGTCAAGGGCGAATGGGGTGTGGAATCGCGAGGATGCGCGCGGCGGGTTGGACTGGTGCGAGCGCCGCGCCGCGAGGATAGCACGATTGGCGGCGGCGAATCCGACCGGAATGCGTAACGATCTGCACGAACGCTGGCCATTTTGGCGATAATGTCG